>RFHT01000699.1 GCA_003696835.1 Bacteroidota bacterium | reverse complement strand
GGTGTTTGAGCGCCTTTTTACCCAACTTATATACCGCTGCCCCAATGAGGACCAGCACTGCGGGCTTCACCCCAAACAACAAAGGGGCTACCTGGGGCAGGCTGCCGTACTGAACATAACACACAGCCAGTAGCAGGGTAAGCCCCGCTGCCGGGCCAATAAATGCAAGGCCGGCCACCACCATACCAGCTATACCCGCCCGGTGCAGGCCTACATGCATCACCATTTCGGTGGAGTTGGGGCCGGGAATGAGGTTGGTGGCGCCCATGAGGTCGAGAAAGTGCTGCCGCTCCATCCATTTGAGGCGGCCTACCACCTCGGCTTCCAGCATGGCAATATGGGCCGCAGGGCCGCCAAAGGCAGTCAGCCCCAGCCGTACAAACAAACCCGCTATGGTGATGAGTTCACGCATCAAAACCGGATAGCATACTTGCATTTACCCAATCAGGAGGTAAAGGTAATGAGCAAAAACGGAAGCAGGAAAAATACCAGTACGACGTAGCCTACGCCAAACAGCCGGTTTTGCAGGGTGAGATTGCCCAGGCCCTCGGCCAGCCTGATGGGGATATTCCGTATGTGCCTGAAGGGAAAGAGAATCAGTACTCCAAATAGGTTGAACAGCAGGTGGGCACATGCACAGGCAAGCGCTGCAGAGCCAGCCTCTCCCCCCAATACCAGGGCCGCCAGCAGAGCAGTGGTGGTGGTGCCTACGTTGGCACCCATCAAAAAAGGAAAGGCCCGCTCCAGGCTGATTTTTTCCGTGGCCACCAGGGGCACCATGAGGGAGGAAGTGATGGTACTGGACTGCACCGCAACGGTGGAGAAAAAACCCGTTGTCATACACAGCAAAGGGTGCCCAAACATGTAGCGATTCATGTTTTGCTCAATTTTCCCCACCAACAGGTCCCTCAGTATGTTACTCAGCAAATGCAGGGAAGTGAAAAGTGCCACAAATGCGAGTGGCAGGGTGAGGTAGGGATTGTGGCCCAGCAGGCCAATAAGGCCTTGAGCGGCATCTTTGACAAAAAAGAGCACGTTGCCCACAGGTTCGCCTGCCTGCGGACTTATCGTAGCTGCCAGCCAGGCAGCGGACTGAGATAAAATGCCTGTGCTCATTTCCAGGCTAAACACCACCAGTACAGTGAGAATATTGAAAAAATCGTGTATGCTGGCGCCGGCCACAGCCAGGCGGTATGCTTTGCGGTTGGCAATGTGCCCCAGCGAAACAATGGTGCTGGTAACCGATGTGCCAATATTGGCTCCCATGATGAGGGGAACGGCAGTTGTGAGCGAAATTTCTCCCGAGGCTACCAGGGCTACGATGAGGGTGGTGGTAGTGGACGAACTTTGTACCACAGCGGTAGCCAGCAAGCCGATAAAAAGGGATACAAAAGGATTGCCCGTGATGCTCACCAGTTCTTGCGCAAACCCATTTCCCAGCAGCCTGAAGCTCCCGCTCATGAGGTTGAGTGCCAGCAAAAACAAAAAGAGTACGGCCAGCAGTTGGACCACTTTAATGAAAATGTCCCCTGCCTTGCCCGCATGCCATTGCTCAGGCCGGGCACGAAAGGAGGGTAGCGCCGGTTCATTCTGTACGGAGGGTCTCACGTTTGGCATACATCACGCTTAAAAAATATGCCAAAACTAGCAGAGGGGTATGAGTAGGAAATTATGACTAAATTATCAAACGGTTAATTCGTTGCGGTAGGCCTGGTACAATTCTTCTATGTACTGCTGAACAAGCTGAATAAATTGCTCGATTTCTTTTTTTCTGAGTTTTTTTCCGGCATAAATGGCCATGTCACTTTTATGTACCATTTGAAGGAGCCGGGGCAGGCTGGGGGTATTCAGGAGGGGTAATTGTTGCATTTCAGCCTGCAGTTCGGTGGTGGTGAAGCTTTTGAGGCCCAAACTCCCCTGCCGGTCGGCATAGCTTTTCCACAGCTGGTTGAGGCGGTAGAGGCAGTGAGCCTGGTGCGCTGCTCCGGCCTGAATGGCCTGAAGCTGAGCCAAAATATGGCGGTATTCGCGCCTGAGGGCCTGCAGTTTCCACCATCGCCTGAGGGGTTTGCGCAGAATCCACAGCAAAGCCATTAGCATGAGCAGCCCCGCCAGCCAGAAAAGGAGCAACCGGAGGTGGCTTCCCGGGTCCTGAAGCGGAATTAACTCCCCGTGGGGTCTGAAAGTGGGAGGGTTGTCTGTAATGCGGCTGGCAAAAGGCAGGCTGTCGCTTTGCAGGTAAGCCTGTAGGGTATCATTTCCCTGGCTGTAAAAATAGGGCAAAACCACTGACTGAAAAGGGGCAATATCGAAGCTTCGCACCCAAAACTCCATGCTGTGTATAATGCTGTCTCCCTGCTGCCGGCTTTCCTCCAGCCCCCTGCTCACCAGCTCAAAATCCTCGAAATCCTGCTTCTGTGGAAACCCTACCCATACGCCGGGTGGGTGTGTGAGCTGCATGCGCAGCTTCATGGGCATGCCCAGCACCACCGAGTCGGCTTCAAGCTGTAGATGTGCCCGCACCGGCTGAGCCCCGGCCGTACCATGCAGGTACAGGCAGAGCAGGGCCATGAACAAGCTCATGGCCCCGTTTTTGGGCGCAGCATCTCCAAATACCTTCATCATCAGGGACAAATTAGCAAAAAAAGCACCTAAATGATGATTCAAAACAAATTTTTGCTCATTTCACCTGGCTCATCACGGCTTTGTCAAATACGCGGTCGCCCAGGTACTTGCGCACCATCATCAAGGGCCTGGCCAGCTTGCCTGCAACATAACGCGTTTTGGGCTTGTTGGCCCGGATGGCTTTTGATACCACCCTGGCAATCACAGAAGGCGGAGAGGCATTGCCTTTTTCGTAAGAATCCTCTACGGCTTTGGCCATGGCACGTGCCAGGCTGGCATAAGGTCCATTGCCTGAACGCTCCAGCATGGGCTGGTTCATCACCTCGCCAAACTCAGTGAGGATGGCGCCCGGCTCTATGATCACCACCTCAATGCCAAACTGCTTCAACTCCAGCCGCAGGCAGTCGCTCCAACCTTCCAGGGCATGTTTGGTGGCATGGTACCAGGCTCCCAGCGGAGTATAAACCTTGCCCCCCATTGAGCTCATGTTGATTATTTTGCCCGATTGCTGCTGCCGCATGTGCGGAATCACCAACTGGGTGAGGCGCGCCGGCCCAAAGAGGTTTACCTCAAATTGCCTCCTGGCATCAGCTATGCTGGTTTCCTCAACTGATCCATAGATGGCATAGCCGGCATTGTTGATCAGCACATCTATACGGCCCTGCTCCTGCAGGATGCGCTCTACCCCGGCCACCATGTCTTCGTCTATGGTAACGTCCATCTTCAGGGCAATCCCCCCTTTTTCTTCCAGTTCTTTCATTTTCTCTACCCGGCGGGCAGCCCCATACACGATGTGGCCTTCCTCCAGCAACTGCAGCGCAGTGGCTTTGCCTATGCCCGAAGAGGCGCCTGTGATGAGTATGACTTGTTTGTTCATGTTGGTGGTATTAATAAATGAGTGAGTAATTACTTATTATTTCAATAAAATTTTTTCAACCGAGGTGGTATTTCTCCAAAATCGCCTGCTTCATGTGCTGCAAATTGTGGGGCTTGCGCAGAATAATGGCGGTAGCTAGTCCGTCTATCAGGGCAAGCACCACTTCGGTTTCAGCTTCGGGATCTGCGTAGTTGAGGCGTGTGAACACCCCCAGTAAAGCATGTTTGAGGGGAGCCGAGAGGCTGTGGTCATACACCTGGGTTTGCCATTTGAGCGCATAAAGCAGGCGCCAGAAGTGGTGCTCCTGCATATTAAAAGGCAGCTCAAGTACGCCACGCAAAACAGCCCTGGGGTCTGTTTGTTCCAGCACCGGGCCGTAAGCGGCCCGGGCTATTTGCTTTCCCTGCTCCATAATGGCATTGAGCAGCCCCTCCTTATTGGAAAAATGCCTGAATATCAATCCCTCAGATACACCGGCCTCCCGGGCAATTTTGCTGGTGGAGGTACCGTCATAGCCGTGTTCGGCAAACATTCTCAGGGCTACTTCCAGTATGCGTTGCTGTTTTTCGGTCATGAGTGAGTAATCACTTATGAATATGAGCTTTGACTTTCAATTACGTTAGTGTGGAAGAAAAGTTTTGGAAAAAAATCAGTAAGTAAAAAGGATAGCTTCACCGCTTTTCTTTGAGCATGGCCTGCAGGGCATACATTTCGTCGCGCAGGCGTGCGGCTTCCACGAAGTCGAGTTCCTTGGCAGCAGCTTCCATCTTTTTGCGGGTCTGGGCAATTTTTTCTTTGAGCTTGTCTTTGGTGATGTACTCGGCAGCCGCTTCGGCGGCAATGCTCACCAGGTCCTGCTGCTGGTAGGAGCTGCTTCGCTCTCCCAGGGCATGGCTGAAAATATCCTGCTTGCTTTTACGCACCGTTTGTGGCACAATGCCGTGCTGCTGGTTGTAGGCGATCTGTTTTTTGCGCCTGTATTCGGTTTCATCCAGCAGGCGCTGCATGGACTTGGTGATGTTGTCGGCGTATAAAATGACGCGGCCCTCTGCATGGCGTGCCGCCCTGCCGGCTGTTTGTATGAGCGAACGATCCGAACGCAAAAAGCCTTCCTTATCGGCATCGAGAATGGCTACCAGCCCCACTTCGGGCAGGTCCAGGCCTTCGCGCAGCAGGTTTACGCCCACCAGCACATCAATTTTCCCTTCTCTGAGCTCCTGCAAAATATCCACCCGGTCCAGGGCAGCAATGTCGGAGTGAATGTAGCGGGTTTTGATGTTGAGCTCAACGAGGTAACGAGCCAGTTCTTCGGCCATGCGCTTGGTGAGGGTGGTCACCAGCACGCGGTTTCCTTTTTTCACTTCTTCGTCCACTTCCTCCAGCAAGTCGTCCACCTGGTTGAAGCAGGGCCTCACCTCACAGGGAGGGTCGAGCAGGCCCGTGGGCCGCACAATTTGTTCTACCACCACCCCCCCACTTTTTTCCAGCTCAAAGTCAGCCGGGGTGGCACTCATGTAAATGACCTGGTTTTGCAGAGACTCAAACTCCTCGAAGCGCTGGGGGCGGTTGTCCAGGGCCGAGGGCAGGCGAAAACCGTGTTCCACGAGGGTGAATTTCCGGGAGCGGTCGCCGTGGTACATGCCCCGGATCTGGGGCACCGTTACATGGCTTTCATCTATTACCATGAGGTAATCCTCCGGGAAATAATCCAGCAGGCAGTAGGGGCGGCTGCCCGGCTCTCGCTGGGCGAGGTAGCGGGAGTAGTTTTCTATGCCCGAGCAATAGCCCAGTTCCCGCATCATCTCCAGGTCAAATTCAGTGCGTTCCTTCAGCCGGTTGGCTTCCAGGAACATGCCCTGGGCCTCAAAGTATTTGACCTGCCGCATCAGGTCTTTTTGAATTTCGATGATGGCATCGTGCAGGGTTTCACGCCGGGTAACAAAGAGGTTGGCCGGATAAACGGTGTAGTCGCGCTGGGAGCTGATTTTTCTCCCACTCTCCACATCAAAGCGGTGAATGCGCTCTATTTCATCCCCAAAAAATACAAAGCGCACGCCTATATCGTCATAAGCCGGGAAGAGGTCCACCGTATCCCCTTTCACCCGGAACTCACCCCGCTGGGGGGCCATCTGCGAGCGGCTGTAAAAGAGCTTTACCAGCCGGTCGAGAAACTGGTTTTGGGTGATTTCCATGCCCTGGTGGGTGTAGAATATATTGGCCTGGTAGTCGTCGGGCTTGCCAATGCCATATATACAGGAAACCGAGGCCACCACGATCACATCGCGCCGCCCCATACACAGGGAGGTGGTGGACCGCAGCCGCAGCTTTTCTATGTCCTGGTTGATTTGCAGGTCTTTTTCAATGTAGGTATTGGTAGAGGGAATATAGGCTTCCGGCTGGTAGTAGTCGTAGTAAGAAATAAAATACTCTACCAGGTTTTCGGGAAAAAAGGACTTGAATTCTCCGTAGAGCTGTGCGGCCAGGGTTTTGTTGTGGCTGATGATGAGGGTGGGGCGCTGCACCTGCTCAATGACATTGGCGATGGTGAAGGTTTTGCCCGAGCCCGTTACGCCCAGCAATACCTGGTGCCTTTCTCCCTGCTCTACGCCTTCCACCAGTTGGCGAATGGCTTCGGGCTGGTCGCCAGCGGGTTGGAAGGGGGCATGCAGCTTGAATTTGTGTTCAGACATGAAGTGGATATTTTGCTAACCCACATATACGAATTTCTTTTGCAAACGGCCAATTATTTTAGGAATTTTCCCCCATGTCCATAGCCATTACCATTGAATGTGGCGATATACAGCTCGCCGGAAAGCTGCACGATACGCCCACGGGCCGGGCCATAGCTGCTGCCCTGCCGCTGGAAGGGCAGGTGCATGTATGGGGGGAGGAACTCTATTTTTCCATACCGGTACATTGCCCGCCTGAGCCGGATGCACAGGAATACGTGGCGCCCGGTACGCTGGCGTACTGGCCGCCGGGCCATGCCTTTTGCATATTTTGGGGCCCTACCCCGGTGAGTACCGATGAGCGACCAAAAGCCTACAGCCCGGTCAACCTGTGTGGGGAACTGGAGAACGGGCTGGAACTGCTGCCCCAAGTTCGGGAAGGGGCCACCCTGCGGCTGAAAGCCGCAGCTAACGCAATACGCTGAATTTTTTCACCGTATGCAGCTTTCCCTGTTGCAGGTGAAGCATATAGATGCCGTTGGCCACATCGGGCAGCCGGATGGCTTGCTGTAGTTGATGGCCAGTGTTCAGGCTGCTGCGGTACACTTCTTTGCCCAGCAGGTTGGTGATGCGCAGCTGTAGCTCACCTGGCAGGAGGCCGCTGGCACTGAGTTGAAAGCTGCCTTTATTGGGATTGGGAAAAATGCGGATGCGGGGGCTGCCCGGCCGCTGCTTTCGGCTGCTCACAATAAAAGGCACCTCGCTGGTGGCGGTATCACTACCACAGGCGTTGGAGGCGATAAGAGAAACCAGGTTGGTACCGGAGGCAGTATATACATGCTCCGGGTTGGGCTGGGTCGATTCATTGCCATCGCCAAACAACCAGCGGAAACTGCTTGCACCAGTGGCGGTAGAGCTGAATACGACGCTGGAGTCGGTGGTTTCGAAAGAAAAAGCGACGGATGGCCTGTCCAGCACCTCCAGGGAGGCAGTGGCCGTGTTGCGGCAGCCATTGGTGTCGGTATAGGCATAAGTGATCTGGTGAATGCCGATACCCGCCTGCCCGGGGTCAAATACATTGTCCTCCACTCCCGGGCCCGAATAGCTGCCCCCGGCGGGTGTGCCTCCTTCCAGTGCCAGCGCAGCTTCATTGACACAAAGGGAGGGAAAAGCAGCCAGGCTCACCTGGGGCAGTGCCCTCACCAGTATGCTGGAGGTGGCCGTGTCGCGGGTGCCGTCCGGTGCAGTGATGGTGTAGGCAAGCTGATGTGTGCCAATACCAGCCAGAGCCGGATTGAAGATGAGGTTGTTTTCTACCCCCGGCCCACTGTATGTGCCGCCTGCCGGCAGGCCGCCGCTGAGGGGGATGCCCACAGAGTTGACACACACCGGATCCATAGGAGCAAAGGTGGCTGTGAAAAAGGAATAGATGGTATTGATGTCGTTGTAGGCAGGAATGGGGGTGCCATTGGTGTTGGCCCAGTCGGTAAACCAACTGAGGGTGTCGGCCTGGCGAAAGTTTACGTATTTGTCCAGAGCTGCTACATACAATTGCAGGTAAAAGGCTTCCCCTCCGTTCATGCCTTCGTCTATGCCTTCCGTAGTGGGGTCGTCCCCATACACAGGCAGGTTGATATAGGCAATGCCGCCATTGAGGATGAGCTGGGCGGCGCCGGCACAGTTGTGGCTGGCGTCAAAAGCTGCAATCCAGTCGTTGTCGGTGGCGGCAATTCCATTGAACTCCACCTGCCCATATACCAGGCCGGAGGCATTGGTAGGCGTGAAACTGAAACGGTCGGGCTGAGCATATACTCCCTGCCGGATAAGGAGGAGACACAGCAGACTAGCAAAACGGAAAAGATAGGAATAAGTGTTAAGGTGTTTCATGGCAAATGTATAGGTTAAGTATAGGATACCCTTTCTTAGTGGGCCTGGGGGAGAAAAGGTAAACTGTTGCGACAAAAATCACCAGCTTTTCGACAAAAAAAAATGCGGTCCAGCTTCTATACAGAAACCGAACCGCCACCGTAAAAATGCAAGAGACTCAATTCTTTATCATTTCTTCGAAGCAATAAATGCTACAAATAACGGGAAATCTTACATTTCGTGCTGTTAGTATAACTACTGCCCATGTTTCTTTATTGCATGCAAATATCGCTTTCTGACAAAAATGCCTTCACTTTTATTTGAAAACTAACATTGAGTCATGGACAAGGAAAAACCCCTTTTGTTTGGTTTAGTTTGAGCAAACACCGGGCCATTGGAGGGAAATAAATATTTTTTTCTTTGCTTCTATTTACAGATGCTGATTTTTTATTCGTATGATTTCCGCCATGATGCTGAGGGCTATTTCCCTGGGCAGTTTGGCGTGTATGTCCAGGCCAATGGGGCCGTGTATGCGGCTGGTTTCTTCCTCAGTAAAGCCCGCCTTGTGCAGGCGGGCGAGGCGTTTGGCGTGGGTGCGGCTGCTGCCCAGGGAGCCTATATAAGCTACCTCTGACCGCAGCAACAGCTTCAGGGCCTGGTCGTCGATTTTGGGATCGTGGGTAAGGGTTACGGCAAAGGTGTAGGCATCCAGAGGCAAATCTGGCAGCACCTCTTCGGGCCATTTGGCGTATTTATGGTCTGGCTGGGTTAAAAATTGGGTATTGTTGGAAAAAATACCGCGGGGGTCCACCACGATGGTTTCGAAGTCGAATTGCCTGGCCAGGTGCACCAGGTCGGCCGAAATATGGGCTGCGCCCACAATGAGCAATTGGCACTTGCGGGGAATAACCAGGGCAAAATAGTTGCCTGCCTCCCGCTCAATGATCTGACTTTTTCTTTGCTGCCAGGCTTTCAGGGCGGCCTGCAGCAGCTCTTCATCCGGTTCACCGCCCAGCACCTTCCCGTT
>RFHT01000698.1 GCA_003696835.1 Bacteroidota bacterium | reverse complement strand
CCCAGCAGCGGCAGGAAGACAGAAAGGGAAGTAATGGGATTGGGAAAATTCATGGTTTCGGGCAAAGTGAAAGATGATTCCCCAATATTCTAAAAAATTCTGTTATCTGCTACCTTTATAGGACATTCGGGAGGATGTGAATGCTTGATTCGCCACTGAGATCACCGAGGGCACGAAGATTTTGATAATCTGTGTATTACACACTGTTTTTGTCAACCACCCCCCGGCCCCTCCTTAGCCCGCCACCCCCATCGCCCATGGCCTAAGGAGGGGAGTTGAGATGTTCGCAGGCGGCGAAGCCGCCTGCCAGGGGCAGCTCTCCTCCTTTTCGTGGTTAACACAAAGCCATTCAAAATGAGCACCTTACACCAAATTGCTGGTGCTTAAAAAAACACGCATCTACCCCCTTGAACGTATAATACCTGCCCTAGCTGTGGAGAAGTTGCTTCAATTCAAGAAGGAAGCAGCATAAAACTTGCAGCTATGGGTGCTGAATCGTTAATTTGAGTACAATAGACGAGATGAAGATACAGATTGAATATGGACATGACTGGTTGAGCCTGGAGGTACCGCCCCACACCCTTATGGCGGGCATGAAGCCCGCCCGCCTGCTGCAAGATCCCGCTGCCGCCATAAAACAGGCCTTGACCCACCCCATTGGCACCCCTCCCCTGGCCGACATAGCCCGCAGCAAACTGGCCCGCAAGGCGGATGCACAGGCCGTGATCGTGGTGTCGGACCATACCCGCCCAGTGCCCTACCGGGGCGAGGAAGGACTGATGCTGCCCCTGCTCAGTTGCCTGAAAGCAGCTGGTTTTCGCGAGCAGCAAATTACGGTGCTCATAGGTGCGGGCTCCCACCGCAACATGCAGGCACACGAAATAGAAGCCATGCTGGGCCTGGAGGAAGCCGACTTTTCGCAGGTACAGGTACTCAATCATGAGTACGACCAGCCCGAACAACTGGTGGACCTGGGCAGCACCCGCCGGGGATCGCGCATGCTGCTGAACAAAACTTACGTGCAGGCCGATCTGAAAATTGTCACCGGCCTGGTGGAGAGTCATTTCATGGCGGGTGCTTCGGGCGGGCGCAAGGGAATATGCCCGGGCATAGTGGGGCAGGAAACCCTGCACATTTTCCACGGGGGACGACTGCTGAACGCCCCCCAGGCCACCGACCTGGTGCTGGAGGGCAACCCCCTGCACGAAGAGGCCAGTGAGGTGGCCCAAAAGGCGGGCTGCGATTTTCTGCTCAATGTAAGCCTGGATGCCGACAAACGCCTGACCGGCGTTTTTGCCGGTGACTTGTTCGAAGCCCACCGCGAAGCGGTGCGCAGCATACGCCAGTACGTGAGCATTCCGCTGGACCAACTCTACGACATTGTGCTCATTCCCGCCGGTTATGTGGGGGTGAACCACTACCAGGCCGTCAAGGCGGCCATTGAGGCCGCCCGGGCTGTGAGGCCCGGAGGAGTGATCATATTGGTGGCCAAACACACCGATGCCGATGTGCTGGGAGGGCCGGGCTACAAAAAAGCCCTGAAACTGCTGCATCAGCATGGCCGGCAGGCCTTTATGGACATGATTCTGGACGAAAAATGGGAGCTCATACAGGAGCAGTGGCAGGTGCAGATGTGGTGCAGGGTGCTGGAGCGCGTAGGCGGGCACGAGCAGCTGCTGTATTGCTGCATGGATATTCCCCGGGAATATTACCGCTTTTTGCCCGGTACCTGTATGATGAGCGGCCAGGAGGACCTCGACATCCTGGACGAGCGCAGCCTGATGGAAAATATGCTGCAGCGGGCCCTGAATCGGGCCATCAGGCTGAGCGGCAAACAGCAACCTGATATCCTCTTTCTCAAAGACGGCCCTTATGGCATACCCGAACTCAGGCAGCAGCCTGCAACTCCGGAGGCATTTACCAATACTTAAATGGCATGACCTTTCTCGATCAAATTGTCTTACACCTCAAAGAACAGCTGGGAGATGAGCTGGAGCAGGTATGCATACTGGTTCCCTCGCGCAGGGCGGTGGTGTTTTTGCGGGAGGCCTTTGCCCGGCATTACCGCAAAACGATATGGGCCCCCAGGATGATGGCCATACAAGATTTTGTGCGTGAGCAATCTGGCATGCAGTTTCCCGAAAGCCTGCGCCTGGTCTTTGAGCTGTATCATTCCTACCAGGCGTGTTTGCAGGCGGCCGGGCAGGGGGAGCAGGTAGAGCCCTTTGAGCAGTTTTATAGTTGGGGCGAAATGCTGCTGCGCGACTTTGACGAGGTGGACCGTTACTGCGTGGATGCGGAGCAGCTCTTTACCAATGTGCGCGACCTGCGCGAAATTGAGCAGGCCTTTAGCCTGCCCGAGGAGAGCCTGCAGGCCATTCGCCGCTTTTGGGAGAGCATAGACCCGGGGCGGCAGCAGCCCACCGAGCTGCAGCAGGCATTTCTGGGCGTATGGGCTTTTATGCTGGAGGTATATACCCATTTTCGGGCACAGCTGGCCCAAAAACGCCTGGCCTACGACGGCCTGGCATACCGCCAGTTGGCCGAAAGGCTGGAAAGCGGCCAGCTCGAACTGCCCTACCGGCATATTGTATTTGCCGGCTTCAACGCCTTGTCGCGCTCGGAGGAGCGCATCGTGGATCATCTGCTCCGAAACAAGCAAGCCAGCATTTACTGGGATGTGGACCAGTTTTACCTCCGGCAAACAGGCCGGGCAGACAATGGGCTGATGGGGCTGCCTGCCCGTTTTATTCAGCATTATCACGAAAAATGGAAGGAGCTGGGCAGCACCCTGGTGCTGCACGACATGTGTGCACAGCAAAAGGACATTTTTCTGACCGGGGTGCCCCTCAGGCGGGGCATGGCCCAGTACGCCGGAAATCTGCTGGCCCAGAAGAAACTGCCGCAGGAGGCCCTGCGGCAACACGCTCTGGTGCTGGCAGATGAAAACCTGCTGTTTCCCCTGCTGTATGCCTTGCCTCCCTCCATACAAAAACTCAACATTACCATGGGTTTTCCCCTGCGGCAAACCACGGTTTATGCCCTGCTGATGGCCCTTACCCGTTTGCTGCGCAGCATGCGCAGCGATGAGGGCCTGGCCTTTGCCCACAAAGAAACCCTGGATGTGCTCAACAATCCCTACCTCAAGGCACTGGACCCTCAGCTGAGCGAGCAATTGCAGCAGGAAATTCACGAAAAAAACCTGGTGTTTGTGCCCCGCGACTTTCTGGCCAAAAAAGAACTGCCTCCGCTGATTGAGCACGTATTTAATCCCCCCACAGAGGCAGCAGCCCTGCCGCAATATTTTGAAGGCATATTTGAATTCCTGCTGGCCGATGCCCAGGAGCGGGAGGATCACCTGGAGGCCGAATACATTTTTGTCCTCTTTACCCGCTTCAACCAGTTGCAGCACATCCTGCAGCTGTACACGCCCCGCCTGTCGGTGGTGGGCTTTTCGCGCCTGTTTCGGGAGGTGATGCGTGCCAGCCGCATCCCCTTTGAGGGCGAGCCCCTGCAGGGCTTGCAGATCATGGGTTTTCTGGAAACCCGCCTGCTGGACTTTGAGTACGTGTATGTGCTGGGGGCCAATGAGGGCGCCCTGCCCGACAGCAACAGCCTCATCAGTTTTATTCCCTACAACCTGCGAAAGGGTTTTGGCCTGCCTACCCACGAAGAGCGCGACCTGCTGTATGCCTACCACTTTTACCGCCTCATACAGCGGGCCCGGGAGGTGCACCTCATCTACAGCACGGCCCTGCAAGAAACGGGCGCCGCAGGCGAAGCCAGCCGCTTTGTGCAGCAGATACGCTACCTCTTCCCCGTGCATACCGGCATTCGCGTACACCAGCGGCAGGTCAATGTTCCCAGTCCGTACCTGGAACCTCAGGGTATCCACATACGGCAGGACGAGCAGGTGCACCAGCTATTGCTCAACAAATACCTGGCCCGGCAAAACGGCCACGCCTATTTTTCCGCTACAGCCCTGACGACCTACCTCACCTGCCCCCTGCGGTTTTACTTCCGCTATGTGCTGGGCCTGAGGGAGCCCGGTCAAATAGAGATCAGCATGGAGGCCAATACCTTTGGCAGTGTGCTACACCACACCCTGGAGCTGCTCTATGGTCCCTACCGGGGAAAGCGCATCAGCCCGGCGGTGGTCGAAAGCCTGAAAAAACAGCTGCCCGCAGCCATGCAGCAGGCCTTCCGGGAGCACAAGCTCGGCTGGGGGGAGGAGTTGGTGGGGAAAAACTTCCTGCTCAAACGGGTCATTGAGCAGCTTTGTACCCAGCTGCTGCAGCACGACAGCCTCAGCCAGCCTTTTGAGGTGCTGCATTTGGAGGAAAAAGCGGCTTTTGCCCACCTCATTGAGGTAGATGGGCAGCACTTTCGCATCAATGGCACCTTCGACCGGGTGGACTACCTGCCCGAACAGGGCATTACCCGCATAGTGGATTACAAAACCGGGCAGGTGAAGCTGGATAAAGCCGACATCGCAGTGGCAGATTGTTTTGCCGATGAGCAATACAAGGAGGCATTTCAGGGCTATCTGTACGCCTGGCTGTACCGCCAAAAGGTGCCCCAGGCCCGGATACAGGTGGGCTTTTACACCGTACGCAAGCTCAGCGAAGGCATCAGGCTGCTCAACAAGGGCGAGCTTATTTCGGAAGAAAGGCTGGCCGAATTTGAAAGCCACCTTCGGCAGCTCATTGGCCGCATACTCAGTCAGGACTTCGGGCAGGTAGCCGACGAAAAGAAATGCAGCTACTGCCCCTACCGCGAAATTTGCAACAGGGGGTAGGCAAAGGCGACAATCTGGGAAAAAACCTTTCAT
>RFHT01000697.1 GCA_003696835.1 Bacteroidota bacterium | reverse complement strand
TTGCGAAAAATAAACTAACTACCAATTTAAATAGTACAGTTGTATCCCTAAATAAAAAAATAGAACTATCATACTTACAATCAATTAGTTAAGTCTTAGCAAGCAGGAAACATAATCTTCTCAGGCAACCGCCTGGGAAAGTAGAAATTATTTATATTTTTTAATTTTTTTACCCTACAAACAATTTCATCATAAAGGTGTATTTTAAAATTCTCGTCCTCGGAGTGCTATTGGGCCTCCTCGCTATGCCCCTGTTTGTTAGCAATGCAACTGCAAATGGAGCAGCCTCCCGATATCCCGTAACAGGCAATTGTCTTAGCGGGAACTTTCCTGAGGAAGGGCCTCAATGGACAGGATGTGTTCCGGATGGCCCAGGGTGTACAGCGGTAATTTGTCCCAATGGCCCTATAATTACTCCTGAGCAATAAACGAGTGAAAAATGGCAGTATGGCTATTGATCTATTGAAAGGATTTCGGCCATACTGCCCATTACTTCTGAAAATCCATACATTTTTCTACCATTTCATGTTATACCATTATTCCTTCCTGCTTTTGCTGTGGCTAATTGCCTTTATGGGCTTGTCATGCATGACTGACACTGCCCGTGAGCACCAGATACATACCCACCTGGATGCTTCTCAAACGCAACTGATTGATATGCGCGCCCCGTTGAGAGATCAAAGGCTGGCTGACTATCTTAAAATCAAAAAAATTATCCCTCTTGAAAACTCAGAGCAGAGCGTGATACAAAACGTCTCCAATGTGTATGATACAGGCCATGAATTTATCATCTCTCATCATCAATCTGCCACTACCAAAATCTTTTCGCACCAGGGAGCTTACTTGTACGATATTGGGCGCATAGGTAAAGGACCTGGTGAATACATTGTGTTGCTCGACACCGATTATTTATCGAACGAAAAGCTGTTTTTCTTTTATGGCAGAACCAAACTCATCATTTACGACCTGGTGAAACAAACCTACTGGGATCATATACCGCCCTTTTCTGCTTACTACTTTGAGGCTTTCGATGCCAATACTTATGCCTTTCATTTCCTTGGAGGCCCAGACGAATCTTTGGGTCCCTATAACGTAGTGATAACTGACAAAGAATTTGTTGTAAAGAATAAAACCCTGCCAGGGGCCAGAACCAAATCCCTCTATGTAGATTCAGGATATTTGGGCGAAGCTGAAGAGGGTTTTGTGTTTAGCCATTCTTATTCAGACACAGTTTACTACTATGATCTTCAGCATGAACAAACCTCCATCAGGTATGTATTTGACTTTGGCACAAAACGCCGTCAGATTTCACGAAACCATAAAGAATATAATAAGATTAGGATCAAAGAAGGATTTTTAAAAAATCCCTATTACGAAGATGAGCAGATTTTCAGTTTTCGCTGCACAGACAAAGGACGGCTTAGGGGTAATATTTGGCTGCGTAAGTCGGGCCAATTGCTCAGTGAAGAAAGCTTTGAGCATGGCGGCATTCTGCTACACCTGTTCCCGCCCAGGGGGCGCACGCGTGAAGGACTCTATATAAGTGCCATCGTTCCGGGCTGGTATTATACTGGACTGAAGTACGAAGACCCTGGCTTTATGGCATTTTTGCAAGCCGACTTTCCCCAGCTTTATGAAGTGAGTAAGGAACTCAACGGTATGGAAAACCCTATACTATTGATATATGAACTCAATACCGAAACTGCCAGTAGTCCCAGTGATGGAGAATAGTGTGAAGCAAAAAGTTCTTATAATTTGCCGGAATATAGCGCTGCTAATTCTGGGGGTTAGCTTGGTTTTTGCCACCAGGTTTTACATCAACTATCAGCAAAAACCACCTCTTACTTCTGTTTTCTCCCTTACACCAGTTATTAATCTTGGACAAATAAAACTTGGACAGCCCGTAGAAGCCCACTTTTTATTGGTCAACAAAGGACCTCATCCCCTGGTGGTTTTTGATTACGAAGCAGATTGTAGTTGTAGTGTTGCTTCAATATCGTCCCCGGAGACAGCTCCTGGTGATACTTTACATATAAAGTTCCAATTTCTTGAAAATCACTTACCGGGCTTCTTTCAGCGCAGTCTCATCCTAAATCTCAATACAGCATCTTCTCCCATAGTTTTAGTAATGAGGGGCAAGCTCATAGGTACCCCATCACAATAAGGAAGGCGAAAAAAATAAAGGTTCATTTTTGCGTTCCTAAGCCCTCCTACTGCCACTGCTCCATTTCCTGCAGGGCCTCCCAGAAGCCGCCGTTGAGAATGGGGAAGCGGCACCAGGTTTTGGGGTCGAGGTTTTCGTCGTCCAGGTGGAAGGAGGGGGCATAGCGTTCGCGTTTCCACTGGTTGCGTGCCCAGAGCAGAAAGAACTTGCGTATATAGGATTTGAGCACCTCATCGGGGTAGGTGCCCCGAAGCCGGCGAAACACTTCCACCGGGGAGAGGTAGTCTCTGATGGCACACTTTTCAATTTCGTCCAGTATGCCGTAGGGCATGAGATCGTCTTCATCGGTTTGGTCGTAGCTGGCCGGGCGCAGCTCGGCTGTGGGTTTGAGGTTGTTTACATAGGTGAGTGCGGGAATGTTGAGCTGCACTTCGGCCCATTTGAGCCATTGCTGTATGCTTTTTTTGTCTATACCGGCCAGGGGGGCCAGCCCACCTGAGGTGTCGCCGTCCATGGTGGCATAGCCCACTGCCGCTTCGCTGCGGTTGGAGGTGGTAATGAGCAGGGCGCCGTAGATATTGGCCAACATCCAGATGCCGGGCGAGCGCAGGCGGGCCTGTATGTTTTGCAGGGCCAGGTCGTCTTGCTCCCAACTCAGGGGGCGGCCGATGGCCTGAGCAGCCAGCTCCAGATAAGCTTCGTGAATAGCCGAAACATCCCATTGATGAAAGGCTGCTCCCAGCCCCAGGGCCAACTCGCGGGCACTTTGCAGGGTTTCGCTGCCGCTGTTTTGGGTGGCCTGGTACACGCACTTCACCATCTGGACCATCAGGGGTTTGTTTTTATCCAGCTTTAAGTAGGGCATTTTGGCCAGCAAGCCCTCCTCGCCCAGCTCTTCCAGGGCCCGCTTAATGGCGTGCACGCACAGCACCGCACAAGTGGAGGAGTCGGCGCCACCGGAGAGGGAGAGCACGAAGCCCCTGCTGCGGCTTTTACGCAGGTAGTCGAAGAGGGCCAGGGTTTCGGCCAGGTAAAACTCTTCTTCCCGGGACTCATAAGGCGCCACGGATAGCTGTGCCTCGCGGGGGTCGGCTTCCCGGTAGGTAGCCCCGGGTAGTTCTATCAGGTTTTGGGGAGGAATGGCTTCAAAATTAAAAGATTTTTTTCGCTGAATATGCACCCGCTCTACATCCACCACGGACTGGCACAGCTCAAAGTCGCGGTAGGAGAAGCGCACATTGCGGGCCAGCAACTCGCCGCTTTGGGCAATGAGGATTTCGCCATCGTAAATGATGCGCCCGGCCTCATTGCCCAGCAGGTTGCTATAGACGTAGGTACAACTGTAAGCACGGGAGGCCTCGCCCACCAGGCGCTCGCGTACCCGCGTTTTTCCAAAGGCAAAATTAGAGGCGCTGGGATTGAGAATGATATCCACATTGTTGAGGTAATGCCTGATGGCGGGGCGCAGGCCATTCCAGGCATCTTCACATATTTCAAAACCAATTCGCACCCCATCTATCTGAAAAAGCAGGTCGCCAAAGGGGTATTCCTTCCCTTCCCAGCGGTAGCGTACCTGCTTGCCTTCCTGCCAGGGCTTAAACCAGCGCGGCTCGTAATAAATGCCGTCGCCGGGCAGTTCCTGCTTGGCCACAAAGCCCAGCAGTTGGCCGTCGTGTATGAGGCACACGGCATTGTAGAGGCAATTTTCGTACTCCATGGGCAATCCCACCGATACGGTAATGCCACTAGAGGCTTCCATGATGGCCTTGAGGCTTTGCAGGGAGCGCTTGAGTACATACTCATTAAAAAATGCGTCCTCGCATCCATATCCGCTAATGGCCAGCTCAGGCATACACAGAATTTGTACCGACTGTGTGCGGGCGGCTTCTATGGCGGCCAGGATATTGCGTTGGTTCTGGCCAAAGTCCAGGGGGGTTTGGTTTACACTGGCCCCGGCAATTCGGAGGTATTTCATATAGCTGGCTTTAAGGGAGGCTCAACAAATCATGAATTTCGCGTTCCCAACAGCAAATATAGGCCGAAAAATCCTCATTTGTACCGCAGAGCGGATATGGGAGATCATAAAAAAAAATGCTTGCAAGCCCGAAGGGCCCACAAGCAACCATATAAACATGTACCATAGACTATTTCTGCAAACGGAAAGTTACCCGCATGGTGTAGTAAACCGGAACCTTCTGGCCTCCTTGCTCGCCAGGGATCCATTTCGGCATTTGCCTAATTACCCTTACGGCTTCTTCGTCGCATCCATAGCCTATACCTCGTAGTACATTGATGTTGGATATGCTACCGTCTTCATTCACCACGAACTGCAGGTACACCTTACCTTCGGTGAGGTTTTCGCGTGCAGCCCTGGGGTAGCGCAGCTTACGGCTCAGGAATTTGTACATGGCAGCCTCTCCCCCGGGAAAGGAGGGCATTTTTTCTGCGCTGATGAGCGGCCCGGTAATTTTGGGCTGCATTTCTGCTGCGCTTTCTTCTCCGGCCATCTCTTCGCCCGTTTCTTCGCCGGAAAGCTCACCCAGGTTATTGGCTTCCTGCCCGGCATTGTCGATGATTTCGGCAAAGAGGTTTTCTGCTTCGGGCTCACTGGTGGCTACCAGGGTGTTTTCCTGCTCCTCGGCAGTGAATGTGTCCTTTTTGGTATTGGAAGCATTACTGCCGACATTGTTGTCCACAATAGCAGGGCGTGGCTGAGACGGTTTGCTCTCTGCCCTGGGTGCAATGGAAATGGAGCGGGTATAAATGCTGGAAGCATTGGTGGAATTGGTAGCAATGAGATTAATGAGGAAATTTCCAGCTTGGGGGTATTTGTAAGAGATGCGTTTGCGGATACGCTTTTTGACTCCGTTACCAAAGTCAATGGTATAGTTCACATTTTCGTCGTAGTCCACAATGGTAATGTTAATGGGCTCCCCTACCCTTTTCTTGCCTTCTATGGCAAAGAAGAATTTGGGCAGGCGGGTTTTGGGGGTAGTTTCAGGCAGGGACTCTGCGGCACTGGCAGTGGTGGTAGAGTCCACCATTTCTCCATCGGTAAATGTAGTGAAGTTGCTGGCATTCAGTCCCAGCTTATCTTCCTCCCCCCCCCTGGGTAAGTTCTATGTATGCCTCTGTGGAGGAAATGGTATCGGGCTTACCACCTTGCTGCCCTACTAATACAATGGGGGTGCTATCTGCTTCAAAGATCGAATCAATGGTATAAATGCTCATCTTCTCAATGTTGAAGGTTCGCAAAGCAGATTGTTGACTATTCAGATAATAGGGTACCAGACCTCCACCCAGTGCTACAAGCAGCACCAGGGACAACATGATGAGTTTCTTTTTCTTTCCTTTTTCTTTAGCCTCTACCTGACGGATGTAATCTTCGAGCTCATTGGTTCTATTTTGTTTTTTGGCCATTAAGGATTATACTTATCTAGTGAGGGATTATGAGTCAATTAATGATGAAAGCGTGATGCGGAATAATTAAATGTTAAATCTTTCCCGGAAGTCGGCATATACCTGGGCTTCGAGCAGTTTTCCAAAAATTTGATGGAGTTGCTTCTCCATATCTTCCTGCGTACAATCTTCTGAGGTAAAGCCTGAGAAGCGAATTTCTATATCGCGCCGGAGGGTCCATTTTCTGTTTAAAACCACCTGAATATTGTCTTCATCCAGATGGGCATGTGAGACCTCTAGGGTATTAATTTCCCTGAAGACCTGCAGCAGCAGTTTGAGGTCGGCACTTTTGAGTTGGTCTATGCTGGTTTTCTTGTCTATGCCCATTTTGCGAATGTACTCTTTGAGGCTAAGGGATTCGACGTAATCCCTCGAATAGTACATACCTTCCTGCACGGTGTGGATTTCACTCAGCTCTTTAAAGTACTTCAGTTCTTTTTTGTACAATTTTTTGAAATTGGCCAGTTGTACGGGGTTGGTCATGGCTGCGCTATCCAGAATGCGTATGATCTTCTTGGCTCCGGAGTCGATCTGGGTTACTTTTTTGGTCGTAAACTCATGGTCGATCAACACGGCATCCACGTCGAAGAGGTCGTACATGCGCATGAGGTTGGGGTCAACTGCCGGCGCTGCAGGCGCAACCGGTACAATGGTGGGCGCTACGGGTGGTGGAGGCGTACCATGCAGCTTAAGGTTGTTGAGACTTTCTTGAATGGTCCACACAATCACCTCTCTGGGGATATTAAAGCGGGCCGCTTCGCGGGTGTATTTTTCCTCGTATTCTTTTTGTTTGGCCGGGTCGGTACAGTTGGCCTGCAATTCGCGGATGAAGGCATCGCGCTGCTCTTTGGCTTTTTTCTCGGCCTCCAGTCGCTTTTTGCGTTCTTCTTCTTCCTTACGTCTGCGCTCTTCTTCCTTTTTGCGCATTTCTTCCTCCTTACGCTTGCGTTCTTCTTCTTCTCTGCGCTTGCGCTCGGCCTCCAGGCGTGCTTTGCGCTTGCGTTCCTCTTCTTCCCGGCGCTTGCGTTCTTCCTCTTCCCGGCGTTTGCGGGCTTCTTCTTCCCGGCGCTTGCGCTCAGCCTCTTCGCGTCGTTTGCGCTCCTCCTCTATAACCTCCTCAGTGCGGGCCGCAAGGCCTGCCACCAGCGCCTCGTAGTCGGCCTGGGAGGCCTGGGTGTTCAGGCTCAGCAGCCGCTGGCTGATTTTCAGCTCCTTGTCGAAGTAGTCCTTCAATACGCTGTTGTTCAAGAAAGAACCCATCAGCACTACCTTCTTGATGCCCTG
>RFHT01000696.1 GCA_003696835.1 Bacteroidota bacterium | reverse complement strand
CTGTCTCAGAAAAATTAGTAAGAGGCTTCTGGCTTCTGTAAACACGGAAATACTATGCTTATTAGAAAAATGCCTCAGGCTATCCCGAACTCACGTTAACTATGTGCATACCCCAGCTTTTATATGCTACATGTATTTGATTCTACCGCAATCTTCACCCGCCTTTCAGTTTTCGTTTCAGCATTTTAGCGGCCTGGGTATAGCCGCCTTCGGCTCCGTCCACGAAGTGGATGTGGCCATTGTGGCGGTCGCGCACATAGCAGGACATGATGCTGGCATTGGTGGCATGCATTCCAAACAACAGCTGGCCTTCGGCTTCCATTTGCTCCAGCAACTGCTGTAACTGCTGCCGCTGGGCCGGGCTGCCCGAAATAACGGTATTGATGCGGCCATCCAGCACCAGGGTGTCCGAGAGTTTCACTAATTGGTGGAGGTAGGATTTGCCGCCGGCATTGAAGGGGAAATAGTAGTATTTGCCGATGAGGGTTTGCAGCCAGGCCCTGAGCAGGTACAGCAGGTCGAGGCGTCCCTGGCGGGCACGGGTTTCCCTTGCCACCTTTTGGATGCTGGTATTGAGGCGAAGGCGCTCGGCCGAAATGGGCTGCCGCTGATCAAAGGGCCCGTAGATGCGGTCAATGCTTTGCAGTACCTGGCAAAACACTGGCCCCTGCTGCTTTTCCTCCCGGGCTTCCACCAGCAGGCACACCACCTCCAGGCGGTTTTTCGGGGGAGTGATTTTGTCCCAGCGACATTCCATGCCTTCGAGGTTGAGGAGCTGCTCCTCTTGTTGGACCGGTTCTGGGGAGGTTTCCCTTCCCTTGATGAGGGTTTCGGCATGGTGCAGCCCGCCACCCAGCACCACGGGAATGGAAAAAATGTCGCTCATTTTTGCCTTTGCCAGCAAGAGCTCATGGCCCTCTTCTCTGAGCTGCCCTACGGGCACCTGGCCCACCCGTAGCTCCAGGCCAAAATTCCTGCGGGTATTTTCGCGCAACCTGTTCAGGGCTGCCAGTACTGGCTGGCACAGGCTGCCGGGCACCAGCAGGGTGGCGCCATCGCCCCCGAAGAAAAAGGGCAGGGTGGCCGGCAGGCTGCCGGCCAGGTTGAGGGCCGCAATGATGCTGCCCGTGGCCACCAGGTTCACCTGCTCGTGCAGGCCTGCCTGCACTGCAGCCGTGGAGTTTTTGATGTCGGTCAGCACCACGTGCCAGCTGCCGGGAAGGGGTACAAACAAAGCCTCCCTGGCCAGCAGCTCGCTCAGCGGCAGCTCGTGTGCGGGCAGATGGGTGTAAAATTGCTCCTGCATGCACCAAATTTAACACATAAAGCCGACTCTTGTTTGAGCCGGCTTTTTAAGCGTGTATATAATCCAAAATTCTCCTAAAAAAACTTGGCCGGATTCAGGCGCCGTTTGTGCTTGCCCAGCACCTCGTAGTGCAGGTGCGGGTTGGTGCTGATGCCCGTATTGCCCAGCAAACCAATGGTGTCGCCTATCTCTACCACCTGCCCTTCTTTTACCAGCACCTTGGACAAATGTGCATATAGCGTCCAATATACATCGTCGTGACCGATGATAACGTGTTTGCCGTAGGTGCTGCTGTCGGCCTGAGTAACTGCCTCCGTAACCAGCCCACCAGCCGTAGCCACCACCGGAGAACCGATGCGGCCGGGAAAATCTACTCCCGTATGCATCATGCGCACCTTGTGCACAGGGTGAATACGCATACCATAGTAACTGCTGATGTACTCAGCCTCAGGTATGGGCTTGATACGGGGAATTTCGGCCATGTCGTCGTGCCGTATGCCCCGTATATGAGACTGCTGTATGCGCAGGTCAGGTTCAGGTGTATAATTTTCAAGAATTTCGCCGTGGTAGGAAGCGTGAGTTTTGGTGAAAGGCGCCTGCGTGGCCAGTATAAAACCACTAAAGGCAATCACAACAGAACTCGTAACGTAACTTTTCATTTCCATGCATTAAATTGAACAATAGCAACTTACAGAATTGAGAAAACCGCAGTTGCGTTTTGTCAATCATACATGCCATACGTGTATTGGCTGCGGTAAGTTGCATATACCTGTTTCAGTTTTTTCAGGCTTTACGGCCCGAAAATTAAGCAGATCCACTGCATGAACCAGGATTTTGTGCATCAACATCCCAAATCAACGACCCAACTGTACATTAGGCTGCTTCATTCAGGATTTTATGGCTAACGAATATGAATGTGTTGAAAATGAAAAAGGTAACTTTTTCCACTCATATTCTGCCAGGTGAAAGAACGATAGGCCTCGACCTCTTCTGTATGAAAACATTACGCTTTATTGTTGACGTCTGATGTACTCGTACAAATACTACGCCAAACAATAAGGTTTAATACTGAAATGCAAACCATTTTCTTTCCAGATATTTGGGTTTTTTTTGGCAACTCATTTTCATACCCTTCTTCAAAATGTGCTTTTAAAGAAAATGAGCGCGCCTTCTTGCTGATACGACTGATTTTTTGGGTCACTTTTGGCCAAAACCTTACACCTCTCCCTCGTCTGCCTGCACAAATATATAGATTTTAAACTATTAATTTTTGCAAATACTAAAAAAACAGGCAAATCTGGTCGGCTAAGTTCATTCGCCAGCTATGCTGAGCCACGAATTTTGACTAATGTGAGTTCGGGATATTAAGCCGTGATTATCAATCGTTTATCTTTGATACGAATTTCGCAACTATTCAGCACCCACAGGGTGAAAAAAAACAATTGTTGTAAGTTGTTTATTTTCAATGGTTTGTATTAACCACCTCCAACTCCTCCTTGAAAAGGAGGAGAGTTCTCCGGGGCAGGCGGCGCAGCCGCCTG
>RFHT01000695.1 GCA_003696835.1 Bacteroidota bacterium | reverse complement strand
GTGGTTGACAAAAACAAAGTTTCATGTATGCATGGTCCATGAAGGCACTATTGGGGTATTCCCCCTTTTTTGCAGCAGGTATATGCTGAATAGTTACAATAAAGGCTCATTTTCGCCTTCCTTAATTCACTTAAATCCTCACTTCCACAGTAGGGGTGTATTGCTGGTGGGGAAAGTCGAAGACACTTTCTGCCAGCCAGGAGCCATGCTCAACAAAGTGTTTGGGCAGAAAAGGCACCGTAAAGGGAGAGCCGGTGAGCAACAGCCCCAGTATCATTCCGCGTTCGGTATCGGTATAAAAGCGGGAGTCGGCTTCGAGGCAGCAGGCTTTGCAGCTACAGGCCAGAGCCAGTTCGGGTTCGAGTTCGAGAAAGGAAATGCCCATGAGGGCCCAGGCCCACTGGCAGTACGGATGTGCCTGTAGGAAGGGAAGCAAATAAGCACGCACGATGTCTGCTTCATTCATCTCCAGCAGCAGCAGCATGCTCCAGTACATCAATTCTTCACTTTCCTCAAAGGCGTTCAGGTTTTCCAGTAGTTCGGGCAAATAGGCTCTGCGGGCTTCGGGATGTTCAGAGGTCTCCAATAGTACTTGTACCACCGAAATGGTGTGCAAGAGCTTGTCATCGCCCTCAGGACAAGAAGATGTCGTGTGCATTGTGAAGGTTTGTTAAATGTGCATCTGAATTAAAACTCCTTGGTACTTACGCAGGGTGGGGCGCTGGTGTGGATTGTAGTGCCTCCTGGTGCTTCTCAGGTGTTAGCGGGCTCAGTTCAGGGTAGCAACGGTTGGGTAAGCAACTGTTGGGGCGGGTAAGGTACGCGGCTGTGGTAAAGCTACGCACCTGTAAGTGCAAAATGCTTGAAAACACGCTATTATTCCCTTATACGAAAAGAACAGTTTAGCGTTGGGGTTTTTCCCATTTCCGCCGTGCTGGTATTCACTAACTATATTTGCCGACAGGCCCAAATCTTAACAGGAAGGCTACCTTTTTTTATTTTTTCCCAGGCTGATGTAGAGTTTTTCGTTTCGGATTTGCTTGAGCACTACGTCAAAATAATAGAGGGTAGAATCAATTTGTTGGGCAAAGGCAGGGTCGAGCAGGATTTTGCCGGCCAGGCTTTGCTGCTGCCTGGCCTGTTGCAGCAGGCTGTCCACCTCCTGCATAAGTACCTGGCCCTGCAGGGCCATTTGGTCCAGGTGTAGCAGCAGAGAGTCTATATGAGCCCCTTGCAGTTGGGTGGTGAGGCGGTCGATACCGGCCAGGGACTCCCCGGCCTGCTGCATAAAGTGTTGTCCGCCAGCCAGCAGGCTGTCGAGGCGGCCCAGCAGGTTTTGCTGGCGTATCTGCCTGCTCAGCTGATACAGCTCAGCCGTGCTGCCCTGGATGTGGTCCATGCTGCGGGCGACGGTCTGGGGGTCGAGGGCTGCAAGCAAATTTTTGAGGCTGTACATGACGGTATCGGCCTGCTCCAGTATGCGCAAAATGCGTTCGGGCGGCAGGCCGGAGGCGATGTCGGTGAGCTGGGAGAAGCCGGTAGAAAAGTCCAGGGAAGCTTTGCCGGGAATGACGGCTCCGGAGGCCAGGGGCGTAGCCCCGCTGCCTGCATACAGGGCCACCTGTTTGCCACTCATGAGCTCTTTCAGCTGAATTTCGGCATAGGCTCCTTCATATAGCTGAATGCGCTTGTCCACCGCTACGAACACCTTCACCACTTCCTGTTGAGGCTCTATGCGCTGTACCCTTCCCACGTGGTAGCCGCGGTAATACACGGGGTCTCCTTCCAGCAGGCCGGCAATGTGGCTGAAATGCAGCTCATAGCTTTGTTCTTCGGGCGCGAAGAGATGCACGCGATTGACCCAGGCCAGGGCCAGGTACAGCAGCAGCAGGGCTGCCATGACCGTGAGCCCAACTTTTACTTCTCTGTTCATTCCCACAAAATTTCAGGCGATTGGGTGAGCTGCGAAAACCGCCGGCTGAGCACGAAGAGCCAGTCGGAAAGGCGGTTGAGGTAGGGCAATATGGGCTCTGGTACGGCTTCTTCGGCATGCAGGGCCACGATGCGCCGCTCGGCCCTGCGGCATACGCAGCGGGCCACGTGGGCCAGGGCATTGGCCTGGTGGCCGCCAGGCAGCACGAAGTTTTTCAGCGGCGGCAAATGCGCTTCCATCTCATCTATGGAGGCCTCCAGGGCGGCTGTACAATCGGCGCTGAGGGCAGGCGGTTTAAAGGCCGAACGGGTGGGGTCTGTAGCCAGTATGGAGCCGACCACAAAGAGGTTGTGCTGGACCTGGCGAATGAGGGGCCGGAAGGCTTCGGCCACTTCCAGTTCGTGTATCCATCCCATGTAGGCGTTGAGTTCGTCCACGGTGCCATAGGCTTCAATGCGCAGGTGGGCTTTGGGTAGGCGGGTGCCTCCCAGCAGGGAGGTCATGCCACTGTCGCCTTTTTTGGTGTATATTTTCAAGGGTAGCGTTTTTAATACTTCCAGAGGTAATACAACAGCTTTACGTACTCATTGTTTACAAAAATGAGGCTTTCCTCATATTCCCACCAGCGGCTGATGTCATAGTTTTCCGGATCGGCGCCGGTAATGAACACGTCTATGTTGGAGTCTTTGAATTTTTTACGGAAGACCCAGCGGGCCCTTCGGGTGTGAAATTTGGAGGTTACCACGGCAATGCGGTTAAAGTTGGCGTGCTCCGAGAAGCCCAGTATGTGCTCAGACTCTTCGAAGGTGCTGGTACCTTCCTTGAGGGTGGTAATGAGGCTGTCGGGCACCTCAAAGGAGAGCAGGGCCTGCTTGCTGAGCTCGGCATCGGAGATGCGCATGCCCAGGGCTTTGAGCACCTGGCTTTCGAGCTTGCCGGTGGTGATAATGCGTGGGGCGAATCCGCTTTTGTAGATGTTGGCGGCTTCCCTGGAGCGCTCGTAGGCGCCACCCGAGAGCACAAATACGGCATCCACCTTTTTGATTTCGTCTTCCGCAATCAAAAAATTGCCTGCCGCCCTCAGCAGGGGGCCCCTCAGCAGGTATGCTGTGCCAAACAATACGAGCAGTATGCCCAGGAAGATCAGGAGTCTTTTGAGGTTTCTCATAGTGGTCAGTCGTTGGGGCTATGGCAGCCTGGCAGCGGCGTGTTCACTGCCGGGCTTCCCCGGCCATGCGCTGGTGAAAACGGGCAATGGTTTCAATGCCTTTAAGATAGTTAAAAATTCCAAAATGTTCGTTGGGGCTGTGGATGGCATCGGAGTTGAGGCCAAAGCCCATGAGCACGGTTTCCAGGCCCAGCACTTCCTTAAACATGGCCACGATGGGGATGGAGCCGCCCTCGCGGGTGGGGATGGGCTCCTTGCCGAAGGTGTCCTGCATGGCTTTGGCAGCGGCCCGGTAGCCGGGAGAGTCGGTAGAAACCACGGCGGGCTCGCCTCCGTGGTGGGTGGTTACTTCTACCTTCACACAGGGGGAAGCCAGCTTTTTGAAGTGTTCGGTGAAGAGGGCGGCGATTTTTTCCGAGCGCTGGTTGGGCACCAGGCGCATGGATATTTTGGCAAAAGCCTTGGCCGGCAAAACGGTTTTGGCACCTTCGCCCGTATAGCCGCCCCAGATGCCGTTTACATCCAGCGTGGGGCGTATGCTGGCCCGCTCCAGGGTGGAATAGCCCATTTCGCCCCGCGTACAAGGTATGCCCAGCTCTTTGCGGTACTCACTTTCGTTGAAGGGCTGGCGAGCCATAGCGGCCCGTTCGGCCTCACTCAGCTCTACCACATCCTCGTAAAAACCAGGTATGGTGATTCGGTTGTTTTCGTCCTTGAGCGAAGCAATCATCTCGCACAGGGCATTGATGGGGTTTTCCACCGCTCCCCCATACACGCCGGAATGCAGGTCCCGGTTGGGGCCCGTTACGGCCACTTCCATATAGGCCAGACCGCGAAGCCCCACCGTGATAGAGGGGGTGTCGTTGGCAATCATGGAAGTATCGGAAACCAGGATGACGTCGGCGCTGAGCATATCCTTGTGCGCACGGGTGAAGTCTTCGAGGTTGTTGCTGCCCACCTCTTCTTCTCCTTCAATGACAAACTTGACATTGCAGGGCCATTCGCCCAACTGGTGCAATACCTCCATGGCTTTGAGGTGCATGTAGAGCTGACCCTTATCGTCGCAGGCGCCGCGGGCATAAATCTTGCCGTCTCTCACCTCCGGCTCAAAAGGCGGGCTCTTCCACAGGTCCAGGGGATCGGGAGGCTGCACATCGTAATGGCCATAAATAAGAACGGTGGGCTTGTCGGGCGAAAGTATGCGCTCGGCATACACAATGGGGTGGCCCGGAGTAGGGTAGAGGGTAGCGCGGTCTATACCCAGCTCTTCGAAGCGCTGTATCAGCCATTCCGCCGCACGTGTCACATCGGCTTTGTAGCGGCTGTCGGCGCTGATGCTGGGGATACGCAAAAACTCAAACAATTCCTGAAGGAAGCGGTCTTTGTGTTGTACAAGGTATTGGCGAATTTCTTCCATGGGTGATGAGGGTATGTATGGATCAATGGGTCAATTATTGCCCACGAATATACAATTTTTCCGCTTGTGCAGGAATTTTTCCAGCTCCCCCCCTTCAGCTTGTAGCTTTACCCGGGCTTGTATAGTTTCGGCCTGCCAACTATGTTTCGGATACAACCCATACCATATTTGCGTCTGAGGCGTTGATTGCTTAACTATCAGGAAAGCCTGAAACTCATGTCTTTTATCCCACGTGCTATCTGCAGTCTGTTGCTCGTTTTTTGTCTGTGCATATCCGGGCTCATGGCCCAGTTGCCTACCCTCATTCCCTACCGTAAGGGCGATAAATGGGGCTATGTGAATCCTCAAAAACAAATGGTCATTCCGGCCAAATACGATGAAGCCCTGCCTTTTGAGGATGGGGTAGCCCGTGTGATGCGCGATGAGCAGTATGGGTTTATCAATGAAAAGGGGGCAGAGATCGTGCCCCTGGTGCACAGCCGCACGGTGCGCCTGGGTGCCCTTGCCCCCAATTTGTACAAGCTCATTTCCAAATCCAAATGGGGCCTGATCGATGCGGAGGGCCGGCAAATTGCCCCCTCCAGGTACGAAAACTGCCTGGATTTTCGTCCGGGCCTGAGCTGCAACCAGTTTGTGGAGGGCCTGATGCGGGTAAAGGTGGAGGGCAAATGGGGGTTTATCAACGAAAAAGGCCAGGAGGTCATTGAGCCCCAATACGATGCGGCTTCTACTTTCAGCAACGGCCTGGCTCAGGTAAAGCTGGAGGAAGCAGTGTTTTACATCAACCGGCAGGGCCAGCGACAGATGGAAAACCGGCGGGAAGTGGAGGTGAGGGGCAAAAAGGTGATGCTGCTGACGATGGGCAATAAATGGTTGTACCTCAATGAGCAGGGCGAAGCGATGTCGGAAGTGTATGAGCGGGGCAAGGGCAGCTATGCCATATTGCACCTCAACGGCAAGTGGGGGGCACTGGGAGAAGATGGGCAGGAGGTGATTCCTTTCAAGTACGACGACATGGGCAATTTCACCTCCGGCCTGGCTGCCGTACAGGCAGCTTCAAAGTGGGGCTACCTCAATGAGCAGGGACGGGAAGTCATCCCGCTGATGTATGAGCAGGCAGGCGCTTTTGACAAGGGCTATGCCATCGTTTCCCTCCAAAACAAATGGGGGTTTATCGATTCCCTGGGGCAGCAACTGTGCCCGCTGCAATACGAGCAGGTGAAGCCCTTCAGGGGCGAATTTGCAGCTGTGGCACGGGGCAGGCAGTGGGGCAGCATCAACCGGGCAGGAGAAGAGGTGGTAGCACCTCAGTACGACAACCCCCTGAGCTTTGTGGAGGGCTTTGCCCAGGTGGTCCTCAATGGCAGGGTGGGCTTTGTCAACCCCAAAGGGGGGCTCATTTGCCCCCTCAAATACAGCCAGGCTACGGAGTTTCGCGAGGGCCTGGCCGCCGTGGCCATAGACAACAAGTGGGGGGCCATAGATACCTCCGGCAGGGAGGTGCTGGCCTTTATTTATGCCAATCCTGTACACTTCAAAGAAGGGCGCGGCCGCTTTTCCGAACATGGCCAGTACGGCTTTCTGGATACCAGCGGGCAGGTCGTCATTCCTCCCGTATATGAATATGCCGATGAGTTTAATGGCGGCATGGCCAAGATCAAACGGGCGGGCAAATACGGCTACATCGACCGGCAGGGCAAGGAGGTGATTCCACCGGTATATGAGGGCATGGTACAGTTTACCTATGCCAATGGCAGCCTGGCCCGGATACGCTTCAATGGAAAATCCGGCTTTATAGACAAAAAGGGGGTAGCGTATTTTGAGGATTGAGGAATTTTGCTATCTTTTGACCTCATCCTACTTTAAGCCCCCTGCCACATGAATGAACTGCTCGCCCGCTTTCAAACAACCTTTGAAGACAAGCATTTTAGCCGGGCCGAACGGCAGCAAGTCCGCAAGCTGCTCAAAGCCGAAAAGCTCTCCGCACGCGAACTGGCTGTGCTGAGAAGCAAAATCTTTGACCTGGCCCGGGCCGAACTGGAACAACTGCCGGCACCTGCTGTGCTTGGGGTACTGGATTGGTTGGAAAATGCCAACAAACTGCTACTCCCCCAACATGAAGCCCCAACCACCAACGAGGTGTATTTCAGCCCGGGCGAGGAGTGCCGCCAGGCCATTATCAGCCACATACAAAAGGCCACCAGCAAACTGGATGTATGTGTGTTCACCATCAGCGACAACCCCATCAGCCGCGAGCTCATGGCCTGCCACCGCAAAGGGGTACGCTTGCGCATACTCACCGATAACGACAAGCGCTACGATGCTGGTTCGGACATAGAGGAACTGGCACAGGCGGGTATTCCGGTGCGCATCGACCGCAGCGAAAAACACATGCACCACAAGTTTGCCCTCATTGACGGGCACACCCTGCTCACCGGCAGCTACAACTGGACCCGCAGTGCGGCCACCCACAATGAGGAGAATCTCCTCGTTACCCGCGACCCCTTTTCGGTGAAGGCTTATCAGCGGGAGTTTGACAACTTGTGGAAAAAAATGAAGGTGTATGGGTAGCAGGTGACAGGTCACAGGATGCAGGTGACAGGTCACAGGATATCTTGCATCCTTGTCCGTCCCTGATATAGGTTGACCGTTTGCAAAGCAAACATCTCATGTCAAAAAAGGTCAAAAAACTACAGAAACATCGTCGTTACAGTGAAACATTCAAACGGGAGTTAGTGCAGGAATATGAGCGAGGCACTTCGAGCGTTCTGGCTTTGAGTCGTCGCTACCAAATTGCCTT
>RFHT01000694.1 GCA_003696835.1 Bacteroidota bacterium | reverse complement strand
TTCGCAGGCGGCTGCGCCGCCTGCCCCGGAGAACTCTCCTCCTTTTCAAGGAGGAGTTGGAGGTGGTTAATACAAACCATTGAAAATGAACAACTTACAACAATTTTTTTCACCCTGTGGGGGTGTTGAATAGTTGCGAAATTCGTATCAAAGATAAACGATTGATAATCACGGCTTAACATCCCGAACTCACGTTATTTTAAGGAGGTACGAAATTAACCCTAAATAAGTCCTCTGCTCATGCATGTAAGCGTCAAACTCCTTCCTTTCATCGCAATATGCCTGCTGGCCTGCGGAGCGGCAGACCGCCAGCAGCCTGCGGCTGCCCCCAATGTAGTCTTCATCATGGCCGACGACCTGGGCTGGATGGATGTAGGCTTTATGGGGGGCAATTTTTTCGAAACGCCACAGCTCGATGCCCTGGCTGCCTCCGGCATGGTATTTACGCGTGCATACGCGGCTGCAGCCAATTGCGCGCCCAGCCGTGCCTGCCTCATGAGCGGGCAGTACCCGCCCCGCCACGGCATTTATACCGTGGGCAGTGCTGAACGGGGCCTTGCCCGTCACCGCAAACTCATACCCGTAGCCAATACCCGGGTGCTGCACGACTCGGTGTTTACCCTGGCCGAGCTCTTCCGCGAGGCGGGCTATGCTACGGGCACCTTTGGCAAGTGGCACCTGGGCGAGGATCCCCGCAGCCAGGGCTTTGAGGTCAATGCCGGTGGCGGCCAGGCCGGTTATCCCGGCCGCGACGGCTACTTCAGTCCCTATCAGCTGCCCTTCCTGCCCGACGGCCCTCCCGGCGAGCTCCTCCCCCACCGCCTCACCAGCGAAGCCATCCGCTTTATGGAAGCCCGGCGGCAGCAGCCTTTCTTCCTCTACCTGCCTTACTACTCCGTACACACGCCCCTCATGGCCAGGGCCGAATTGGTAGCCAAATACGAACAAAAAACGCCCAACCCCAAGGGCATCAACCCCACCTATGCCGCCATGGTAGAAACCCTCGACCAGCAGGTGGGCCGCATACTGCGGGCCCTGGACAGCCTGGGCCTGCGGCAAAACACCCTGCTGGTGTTTACCTCCGACAATGGCGGAATACGTGCCATTTCCACCCAGGCACCCCTGCGCGCCGGCAAAGGATCTTATTACGAAGGCGGCATACGCGTACCCACCCTCATCAGCTGGCCGGGCAAGGTGCAGCCCGGCAACAGTTCGGATACCCCCATCATCAACCTCGATTTTTTCCCCACCTTCATGGAAATACTGGGCATCAACAAGCCCGGCAAACTGCTCGACGGCCAGAGCCTCATGCCTCTGCTGCAAGGCGACTCCCTGCCAGCAAGACCCCTGTACTGGCATTTCCCCATTTACCTGCAGGCCTATAATCCCCAAAAAGACGACGGCCGCGACCCCCTCTTTCGCACCCGCCCTGGCGCAGTCATTACCCTCGGCCGATGGAAGCTGCACCACTATTACGAAGATGCTGCCAACGAGCTGTACGACCTCCAAACCGACCCCGGCGAACGCCACAACCTGGCCGCAGCTATGCCCCAAAAAACCCAGGAACTCCTGAACCAGCTCAGCCGCTGGCAGCAGCAAACCCATGCCCCCATTCCCACCCGCCTCAACCCCGCTTACCAGCCCTGAGGGCTGAGCCGGTTGTTTGCACCGCAGAGATTGCCTAAATTGTCGCAGGCCGGGCAGGTCGCTGCCTGCATACTTCCCTTCAACTGCTCATGTTATGGTCAAATTCGGTTTTTATGCCCTGTCTCTGCTGATGTTGCTCAGCCCCTTGTTGTTGATCCGCCAGCTGCCCGCAGCCAAAAAGGTGGCGGCATATTATACAGCCGGCTGTGTGCTCTGGCTGGCCTACCTGCTGTTGTTGGCCAATACGGGCTGGTTGCAGCAACTCGATATGCCTCCCAGGCTGCCCCTGCTGGTGGTGATACCCGCCCTGGGAGTTGCCATTTATCTGGCCACGCACCCCGCTCTGGGCACCACCCTGCGCCAACTGCCCCTGCATGTGCCCGTGTATATACAGAGTTTTCGGGTACTGGTAGAGCTCCTCATTTACGGTGCCTTTCTGGAAGGGGTATTGCCCGGCCGCGTCACCTTCGAGGGCCTCAATTACGACATACTGCTTGGCATCTCGGCCCTGCCCGTGGCCTTTTGCATTCAGCGGAAGATCATGGGACGAAAAGGCCTGCTACTGTGGAATGTACTGGGCCTTGCGGTACTTACGCTCACCGTTTATGCATTCATCACCTCCTTTTACTTTTCCGGCTGGCCTCAGCAGCATCAGCCCCTGCAGTTTCTCACCCTTCCCTACCTGCTGCTGCCAGGGGTGTTATTGCCCTTTGCAATTTTTTATCACGTACTGTCTATCCGGCAGGCGCGCCTGGAGGTGGCTTCGCCCGAAAAAGTGGATCAGCAGGCCTGAGGGGCCTCAGTCCTGCACCCACAACCTGCCGCGCAACAGCGCTTCGGCCCGGACCTCAATCAGGTACATGCCCGGCGGCAGGTCCTGCCGCCGGATGGTGAAGGAGGCGGCTCGTATGCCAGTTGTGCGTCTGATGAGGCGCCCGCTCAGGTCGTATATGCGCAGTTCGAAGGGCTGGCCTGGCTTTTGGGCAAATTCCAACTGAGCCACCTCCCGCATGGGGTTGGGAAAAATGCGGATGCTGGCTGCAGCTTCCGGCTCCAGAGCCGTGGGGTCATACACAAAAGGTGCAGAACGTAGCCGGCAGCCATTGTCGTACAGCACCTCCACGCTGTAAGTGCCACTTTGTGCAGGCAAAAGTGTCTGGGAAGTGGCGCCATTCAGGGGTGTTTGTTCCAAAAACCACTGATAACTCACCCCCTGGGTGCTGCTGCTGAGCATGCTGTTCTCCACCTCCACCACCGGAATGAGGGCCGAGCATATCTCCTGGATCTTGTACACCTTGTCGGCGGAGTAGGCCGCCACGTACAGTTCGCCCTTCAGGTCCTCGCCAAAGGCCGAGATTTGCTTGGGTTGCAGCAGTTGCCCGTGGGGCATATTCACCCAGGCGTCCTGCTCATTGCGCATCAGCGACCACATGCGACCCGTTTCGTAGTCGCCGTACACATAGTGGCCCTGCAGCAGGGGGAAGGCACTTCCCCTGTACACATAGCCGCCCGTTACCGACTGGCCCACCGAGAAGGTGTTGTCGTAGGCATATACGGGGCTTACCAGGCTGGAAGCCGGGGGGCAGTCAAAGAGGTCGAAGACCGAATTGCCCTCATAGCATCGCCAGCCGTAGTTTTCGCCCCCACTGCTGCCTGCGGGCTGCATGCTGATTTCCTCATACTCGCTTTGGCCCACATCTCCTATCCACATATCGCCCGTTTGGCGGTCGAAGCTGAAGCGCCAGGGATTGCGCAGCCCCAGCGCCCAGATTTCATCCCGTGTGGTGTGGTCGTTCACAAAGGGGTTGTTGGGGGGAATGCCGTAGGGGTCGCCGGTATCCACATCAATGCGGAGCATCTTTCCCAACAGGCTCTGCCGGTTTTGGCCGTGGCGCTGGGGGTCTCCTCCGGCGCCGCCATCGCCCAGGGCGATGTAGAGGTAGCCGTCGGGCCCAAAGTGGAGGTCGCCTCCGTTGTGGTTGGCAAAGGGCTGGTCCACGGTGAGCAGCACCTTTTCCGAAGCCGGATCGGCCAGGTTGGAATCGGCAGCCGAAACCTCAAAACGCGACACGCGGGTGTCGCCGCTACCAAAGGTATAGTTCACATAGAAAAGGCCATTTTCTTTATAATTGGGGTGAAAAGCCAGGCCCAGCAGGCCCTGCTCGTCGGAAGATGCCCGCACCCGCTGGCGCAGGTCCAGAAAAGGCGTGGCAGCCAGCGTCCCGCTGCTGTCGGCCACGAGTATGCGGCCAAATTTGCTCACTACAAACAGGCGCTGGTCGCCTGCATGGCGTATGCACACCGGCGCATCTATGCCTGAAATATGAGGGACGAGTTCCAGTATGGGCTGGCTATGTACAGCCGCCTGCATACACATCAGAAACAGCCAGAAACAGAAGGTTTTTTTGATCATGGAAATGGAGTTAATAAGGGATTAACAAGGTAAAAAGGCGCAAGGGGCATTAAAGCAACAATTGGGGAATATTCTTACATCAAAAAAAGGAGCAAAAATCTAGCTATATCGCGCGAAATTTGCTTATTTGCGTAAGTATCAATAAATATGTACCCATAACACTTACAACTCAACACGCATATTTAGCATTTATGTAATTAAATTTTACATCTGATTTGTTATGAAAAACCTATCGAAAGTAACCATCCTAGTACTAGCAGTGGTTTTGATGTCGGCTTGTGTTTCCAAGAAGAAATACGATGAAGCCCTGGCTGCTGCCGCTGCTGAAAAAAGCGCACTCGAAAGTGCCCTCGCTGAAGCAAATGCCGAAAAAAGTAAGCTCCAGGCAGATGCCCAAAAGCTTCAGGATGACCTCAACATGAGCAAAGAGGAAATCATGAAGCTGGCTGAGACGGTGAAAGCAAACAACGAGAAAATTGCCAAACTCGAAAATGCCATCCGCGACGTATTTGACGATTACGACGAAAACCAGGTAAGCGTAAGCGAGCGCAATGGCAAGCTGTACATCACCCTCTCCAACAGCATTCTGTTTGAATCCGGCCGTGCGCGCATCGCTAAAGAGGCTCAAGACGTCATCGGTAAGCTGGCCAGTGTACTGAATGCCAGCGGTGGCCTAAGCATCTCCATCGAAGGCCATACCGACAATGAGCCGGTACAGATTCACAAGGCAAAATACACCGATAACTGGGGCCTGAGTACTGCCCGCGCCCTCAACATCCTGCGCGAACTGGAGAAAAATGGCGTGGACGGCTCCCGTCTCACTGCTTCCGGCAAAGGTGATACCGAACCCATCGCCTCTAATGACACGCCCGAAGGCCGTGAGCAAAACAGAAGAACCGAATTTGTCATCAACCCCGACATTGACGGTCTCTACAAAATGTACAAAGAAGAACTGAGCGCCAGCTCCGGTAACACCGGTGGCAGCAAATAAAACGCCCCCTTCACTCACACACATTCCCGTTTGCCGGTCGGCAAACGGGATTTTTTATTTGCGCTCGTCTATGACCAGCACGTGGGGGTAAGCTTCCACATTGAAATAAAAACACTCCGGTGGCAGTTGCTGGTTGAGCTTAATATTGGAAAACTCGAAGATCACCCGCGTCTGGGGGTCAGATTCCAGCACGATTTTGACCGGCAGTTCCAGGGATTCACTTATCCAAATTTTTGCTCGTTGGTAACGCGAAGTAGGTAGCTCCTGCATAGCAATCACCATACAGCTCTGGCCATTCACCTGTTCCTTTCCCAGGTAAGTAGCCCCCTTTCCCCGCAGGAAGATGTCAAATATCAAGGCAATGCCGCGGTTGGGCTGGTGGTCGAAAATGCGCACTTCGGCCTTTTCAGCATCGTACTCCCACTGGGTATGGTTGTCGCAAAAGATGGTTTGGCTACCCACCTGTAGGTTGAAATAACCATCGCGGTAGGAGAGCTTGCCCTCAAAAGGGGGATGAGCCATACGCGGAGATACGATGGCGTAGGCAAAATCAGCCGTAAAGTCTTCCACTGCCTCGAAGGCAGTGCGGGCTTCGTTCAGCACACGTTGAGCAGTGGTATCCGAAGGGAATATTTCCGGAGGCGGCGGCGTTGCCAGCAGCAGGCCCGGCATGATGAGCCCGCCTATCATCCATCCGGAAAAAGATGGAAGGGTTGTGTGTAAGAATCTCATAGCTAGTGATATATATATACTAAAAACGAATTATCCGCTCAGGCGTGGGCTGTCCCAGCTGAAACTCACTTGCCCCAAAATGGCCCGGATGCTAGTTCTGTGCCATTAAGCTGCGGCGCAGCACATCCTGCATCACCTTGTGCACATACTGGGACTCCAACTCCAGGAAGTCCGGCGCTTTGCTTTTCTCGTAGAGCTCTGTGTCATTTTTGGCCGCCCTGCCACGGGTGTTACCCGTCACATAGGTAGCAGGTCGTACCGGCACGGGCTTCCTGCTTTGCTGCAGTTGCTGCTCCAGCTCCGCTTTTTGCTCCTCCAGGGCCGCATACATGGCCTGCAGCGAGTGAAGTTCCTGCTGGTAGGCCGGAATCTGGCCAACCGACTCCTCACATTGCTGCTTCTCCTCAATAAGGGTGCGCGCCTGCTCGTGCATTTCCCTGAGCCTGAAAAACTGTAGGCCCGTTATCACCAGTAAGATCATGCAAAGCCCTGCCAACAACAGACCAAAAGAGCGTTTGGATTGGGTGCGTTTTCGATTAGGTTTCATATTCATCCCCACTTAAATTTTACAGGAATAATAGGCATATTATTTTGCACAACCAATCTTTTGGGCATGAAGGGGTATTTTTTTGCATTGAATGGTAAAATTTTTTCTATAAAATATTCTTTCGCATGCAGAATGAGGGGGATATACCTTCAAGGGAATGCAGGCTGGATTTATTTGGTTTAGCCACGTAGTTCACCCAGGGCACTCAGCCAATAGGGGCAACTTGAGATGCATTGATAAGCCTCTAGGCCGTGTTTGAAAATAGTTTTTCTCTGGCAAACTCAATTTCCGCCTGCCGTCGCCAGTTTACAACTGGGGCCGGTAGCAGGGATGCCAGGCCTGCCGGGGGGTTGCAAACCCCATTGCTATTTTCTCAGCAGTTGTCCCGGTGTTAAACCGGGAACGCTGGCAGTTCCTATTGGCGTGCGGGGCACGCCATGAAAGGCGGCCCATTAGTTTTTTTCCCCGCAAGCCCCGGGCTAAAGCCCCGGGGCTTGCTAAAGCCGCGGGGCTAACGAATTTGCCGGGCGCATGGCATCCATCAGTTTTTTTTCTGAAAGCCCCGGGCTAAAGCCGCGGGGCTAAGGAGCATTGCTTTGCCACAGCACGGCTCCTTTGCCCGGCCACTTTAGTGCCGGGCTTCAGTATCCATTAGTTTTTTTCCGCAAGCCCCGGGCTAAAGCCGCGGGGCAAAGGAGCAGGCGTCCTACAACACGGCTCCTTAGCCCGGCCACTTTAGTGCCGGGCGAATGGCAGCCATCAGTTTTGTTCTGAAAGCCCCGGGCTAAAGCCGCG
>RFHT01000693.1 GCA_003696835.1 Bacteroidota bacterium | reverse complement strand
GTTCGCAGGCGGCTGCGCCGCCTGCCCCGGAGAACTCTCCTCCTTTTCAAGGAGGAGTTGGAGGTGGTTAATACATTTCATTGAAAATGAGCAACTTACTACAATTGTTTTTTTCACCCTGAGGGTGCTGAATAGTTACAGGTTTTCTTTATAATCCCATGTGTACATATCACCATAGCTCTGGATTCATTATCCCAAAATGCAAAAAGTCTGTATTGCTTTTTATGACTGATTGTACGAAACTCCCAGATATTTGCGTGTATCTTTTTGAATAGCCTTGCATCATTCATTAATTGGGCCTTTTTCAAATTATAAAGTAGTTTTTCCCTGGGTTTTGGGGGCAAATTCTCAATAAAACGTTCTGCCTCTTCCATGAATAGCACTTCGAACTTACGCTTCATGCCGGGAATTATTAATCTGAGTTAAAGATACGAAATGTTTCCTTAATAGGAAATCATTTCTGTAAAAATGAGACCTGGCCTGAAAATTCAAGACTCGGGCAGACTGTCCCTAAAGTACACAAAGCAATCCCTGTTTGCTGCGAAGAAGAAGAAAATGTATATTGGAAACACGAACTGCTTGCTCATGTTTCAAGCAACAGCAGTTGTTAGTAGCAAGTCATGCATTACAACAAGGCAGGGTGATGGGAACTGATCATCATGATTTTCTGGCTCTTCACAATCAGGGAGCTGAGCATGCCCGGAATCATTGATTTCTATAAATCCTTATCTGCTTAATTCGTCATTGCCGGGTCTTCTTTGGTCTGATACAACATCATACTCCAACCCTTATAATATGAAATTCCCATCCTTTACGTATTTGCTGTTTGTGGGCCTGCTGGCCTGCCAGCCTGCTGCTCCCGGAGGGGGGCTGCAGCTGGCCATTTCTTTTCCCCACAGCCTGGACAGCCTGGCCCGCGACGGCCGGCTGCTGCTGATGCTCTCCGCCAATGATGAGCAAGAACCCCGTTTTCAGATTTCCGACGGCCTCCATACCCAGCTGGTGTTTGGGGTGAATGTGGAAAACATGCAGCCGGGCGAGGCGGTGGTGGTGGATGCGGCTGCTTTTGGCTACCCCATCGAAAGCCTGGCCGATGTACCTGCGGGCGACTACTACGTGCAGGCGCTGCTGCACAAGTACGAAACCTTTCAGCTCAAAAGCGGGCAGGTGGTGAAGCTGCCCATGGACCGGGGCGAAGGTCAGCAATGGAACCGCGCACCCGGCAATTTGTATTCCACTCCCCAAAAAATGCACATAGATCCGGCTTCGCGCCAGCAAATACGGCTGGAGCTCGACCGGGAAATTCCGCCCATTGAGCCGCCTGAGGATACCAAATACATCAAACACATACGCATAGAGAGTAAGCTGCTCAGCGAATTTTGGGGGCGTCCCATGTACCTGGGGGCGCATGTGCTGCTGCCCGAAGGCTTTGAGGAGCATCCCGAAGCCCGCTACCCCCTGGCCATTATGCACGGACATTTTCCCTACGACTTTGGGGGCTTTCGCACCCAGCCCCCCGACCCCGACCTGGAGCCCGACTACAGCGAGCGCTTTGGCGTGCATGGCTACAACAAAATTGTGCAGCAGGAGGCCTATGATTTTTACAAAACCTGGACGGGCCCCAACTTTCCGCGGGTGCTGGCCATCAAAATCCAGCATGCCAACCCCTACTACGACGACTCCTACGCCGTCAACTCGGCCAACCTGGGCCCCTACGGCGATGCCATCACTTACGAGCTCATTCCCTACATTGAGCAGCAGTTCAGGGGCATAGGCCAGGGCTGGGCACGCTTTGTGTACGGCGGCTCCACCGGTGGCTGGGAAGCCCTGGCGGTGCAGGTATTATACCCCGATGAGTACAACAGCTGCTTTGCCGCCTGCCCCGACCCCATCGACTTCCGCGCCTATATGGTGATGAATATTTATGAAGATGAGAACGCCTACTACTACGACAGCGAATTTAAGTACCCCCTGCGGCCCGGCCACCGCGATTACCTCGGCAATGTGAGTGCTTCCATCAAAGACATGAACTATCGTGAGCTGGCCCTGGGCGACAAAAACCGCTCCGGGCAACAGTTTGACATCTGGGAGGCGGTGTTTTCTCCTCAGGGAGCCGACGGCTACCCCAAACGCCTGTGGAACAAGTACACGGGCGAAATTGACCCGGAAGTGGCTGCCTACTGGCGCTAGCACTACGACCTCACTTATATCATGCGGCGGGACTGGGAGGAGCTGGGCCCCAAGCTCAGGGGGAAAATCAACATCTACTGCGGCGACATGGACAATTACTACCTGAACAATGCCGTGTATCTGGCCGAAGATTTTCTCGAAAACAGCCAGCCCTACTACCAGGGAGAGGTGGACTACGGCGACCGGGCCGAGCACTGCTGGAATGGCGACCACAGCCAGCCCAACTACATTTCCCGCCTGCGCTACCACCGCATGTTTATCCCCAAAGGGGTGGCTCATATCCTGAAAACGGCCCCTACAGGCGCCGACCTCAGCAGTTGGCGGTATTGAGGGCTCAGTGCTGCAGCCGCATACGCAAGTGCGGATTGACGATGAGCCGGCGGCAGGCCGGTGCGTTGCATTGGGGGCTCACATAGCTGGTATCGGGCGCCGCAAAGGCATTGGCCGTAACGGAGCTGTGAATGGGTGAACTGACCACATCCATGATGTTGGGCGGGGTGCCTGTGTCGTAGAAGTTGATGCCGCCGCCGTCGGCGCCAAAGTCGCCCTGGTTGGTGGTTTGGCCGGTGAAGTAAAAATTGCCTGCGCCCAGCACGCTGCCTTCGTTTTTAAACTTTTTGCCCACCACATAGGCATCTGTTCCGTTGGTAAAAGTTTTTTTGTTTGTATCAATTCAGCATATACCTGCTGCAAAAAAGGGGGAATACCCCAATAGTGCCTTCATGGACCATGCATAACATGAAACTTTGTTTTTGTCAACCACCCCCCGG
>RFHT01000692.1 GCA_003696835.1 Bacteroidota bacterium | reverse complement strand
GGTGGTTGACAAAAACAAAGTTTCATGTATGCATGGTCCATGAAGGCACTATTGGGGTATTCCCCCTTTTTTGCAGCAGGTATATGCTGAATAGATACCAAAATGATTATGATTTAGAAGAAGAGAAAAAGCATTTAGAAAGTGAGTTGGCCAAAATACAATCCATTACAACTGTATAACCTCCCCAAAACCTGCCCATTTCTCTCTCACATGACGCCAGCCCTGTCTTTACAGCATATTGATTTTTCCTATGGCGGGCAGCCGCCACTTTTCCGCGACCTGAGCCTGGAAATTGGCCAGGGGGAGCGCTTTGGGCTGTTTGGGCCCAATGGTGCAGGTAAAACCACACTTATGCACCTGATGACGGGCCTGCTGCCTGCCCGTGCAGGCAGCATACAGCTGCTGGGGGAAGCGGTGAGTACCCGCAACCCCCGCTACAAACGACTCTTCGGGCTGGTGCCCCAGGAGCTTTCCTTTTACGATGCCCTTACCCCCCTGGAAAACCTGACCTTCTTTGGTGCGTGGGCACGTATGAACCACGGCCAAATACGTCAGCGCAGCCACGAACTGCTGCAACTGCTGGGGCTGTGGGAGGTGCGCCACCGTCCGGTGCACACCTTTTCCGGCGGCATGAAACGCCGCCTCAACCTCGCCATTGGCGTGCTGCACCAGCCGCCAGTGCTGCTGCTGGACGAGCCCACCGTGGGCGTGGATGTGCAAAGCCGGAACGCCATCATGCACTACCTGCGCCAACTCAACGAAAAGGGCACCACCCTCATTTACACTTCCCACCAACTGCAGGAAGCCGAGCAGCTGTGCACCCGCGTGGCCCTCATCGACCAGGGGCGCATACTGGTGTGCGACGAATTGACTAACTTGCTGGCCAAAGAGCAGGCCGAAGGGCTGGAGGGCCTTTTTCTCCGCCTCACAGGCCAGGCATACCGCAACAGCTGATGAAACCACTGTGGGCCGGCATCGTCAAAGAGGGTAAGGTGCTCATTCGCGACCGGATGGGCCTGCTGCTGATGTTTGTCATGCCCATTCTGCTGGTGGTGGTCATCACCAGCGTGCAAAACAGCAGCTTCGAGCTCATCAACGACAACCGCATGCCCCTGCTGGTGTGCAATGCCGACACCGGCCAGGCCGGTGCCCAACTGCTGGAAGCCCTGCACAAGGTGGGCATGTTTGAGGTGCTCATTGCAGCAGGACCCTGCGAAGCAGGCCGGCTGCGGAAGGAAATGCAACGGCAGGATGCCCTGGCCATGCTGCTCATTCCCCCCCATTTTTCGCTCCAGCTCTCCCAAAAAGCCGAGTTCATCACCACCCGCGCGCTGGAAGAGCTGGGCCTGGGCGAAAGCAGGGCCACCCTGCCCCAGGTAGATTCCCTGCAGTTGTATGTGCACCCCGTGTTGCAGGCTTCCTTCAGGCAGTCCATACAGGGCAGCCTGCGCGCAGCCCTGCAGCTGGTGGAAAACCGCCAACTGCTCACCGCCCTGTATCAGTCGTTGAACGACACCCCTCCTCCCTCCGAACTGGAGCAGGCTTTGCTGTACAACCAAATCGGCATTGCAAGCCGCTCTCTCTCCGGAGACGGCAGCCGCAGCCTGCCCAATGCCACCCAGCACAACATCCCCGCCTGGACCATTTTTGCCATGTTTTTCATGGTGTTGTCCATGGGCACCAACATGGTGAAAGAAAAGGAAAGTGGCAGCTACCTGCGGCTCAAAACCCTGCCCACTTCCTTTTACTGGCTGCTGTGGAGCAAGCAGCTCACCTACCTGGGAGTGGCCCTGCTGCAGCTGGCCGTCATATTTTCGCTGGGCGTTTGGTTGTTTCCCCACCTTGGGCTGCCTCCCCTGCACATGCCCAGGCTGGGGGGGCTGCTGCTGGTGTCGCTGCTGTGCGGAGCCTGTGCAGTGAGCTATGCCCTGTGCGTGGGCATGTATGCCCGTAGCCAACAGCAGGCCAATGGCTTTGGGGCCGTGTCTGTGGTGATACTGGCTGCAATAGGCGGCATTATGGTGCCGGGTTTTGCCATGCCCGCCACCCTACAACTGCTCATGAAATTTTCTCCCCTGCACTGGGCCCTGGAAGCTTACTACGGTCTCTTTCTTAAAGGTGGCGGCCTGTGGGAAGAATGGGAAAATTTGCTGGCCCTGGCTGCCATGAGCGCTGCCCTGCAACTATTGGCCCTGCTCAGGATGCGAAAAGAGCGACTGGTGTGAATGGCGACATTTGGATTTGTGAAATCATCCCGCTAATATGGTTCCCCGCTCCGGTTTGTCATGCAACATCCCGGATAATTACAGATCAATGAAATACGGCCTCCTCTTTTTACTCGCATGTTGTGCCCTCGGCTGCAGTCCTGACCCCGTGGCCCGCTCAGAGCGCTACCAGCCCTGGGCAGAAACCCTGCAACCAACAGGCTCGCCGGCCTACCTGGCCCTGGGTACCTACGCCAAGGTGCTGTGCACGGCGGTGTTTGAATCGAAGCGCCAGCCTGAAGAAGCCTTCCGCAACAGCGGCAAGCTCATCCTGGATGCGCAGTACCACGATGCCACCACTTTTGAGATCGACACCCTGCATCGCCGGGCGCGGGTGATGCTGGGCGACAGCCTGGCCCGCTCGGCTACCTACGTAGGCGACCAGGGCTGCATCATAGACGGGCACGGAGGGCTGAAGTTTACCCCCACAGAGGTGGTGTCGGCTTTGCCTCTGGCCGATGGCATGTTCTGGCCCATGGGGGACCTTACCAGCCCGCCTGCTATGAATTATGACCCCCGGCTGCTGGAACAGGCCCTACAGGCAGCTTTTGAGCCCAGGGCCCTCACGGCAGCCTTTCTCGTCATACACCAGGGCAACATCATTGCCGAGCGCTACGGGCAGGGAGTGAACATGCACACCCAACTCGAAAGCTGGAGCATGGGCAAAAGCCTCACGGCCACCCTCATCGGCCGGCTGATGCAGATGGGCAAGCTCAGCCTGGACCAACGGGCACCTGTGCCGGAGTGGCAACGCAAGGGCGATCCCCGTGGCCGTATTACCATCCGCCACCTGCTCAACATGAGCAGTGGTCTGCGTTTTCCCGCTCACCGCGACCCCGAAGTACAGCTGCCCCTGCCTCTGCTGGCCCACATGTACATTTACACCGATACGGTCAATGTATTCCAGTTTGCCGTAAACCGCCCCCTGGAGTTTGTGCCCGGCAGCACGGGCCGCTACCGCAACTGCGACCCCCTTACGCTGGGCTATATATTGCGCAACACCGTGGAGGCCGAAGGCCGCAATTACTGGACCTGGCCCCAGGAGGAGTTGTTTGACAAAATCGGCATACGGCGCCAGTTGCTGGAGACCGACCCTTATGGCAATTTCATCATGACGGGCTTTGACTACGGCACGGCCCGCAACTGGGGCCGCCTGGGCCTGCTATACCTGCAGGACGGCTTGTGGCAGGGGCAGCGGCTGCTGCCCGAAGGCTTTGCCGAATTTGTGTCCACCCCCGCGCCGGGCTGGGAGCAGCCCGTGTATGGCGGGCTCTTCTGGCTCAACCGCACGGGCGAGCTGGCTCTGCCCCGCGATGCCTACTACATGGCGGGAGGTGGTGGCCAACGTACCATCATCGTACCTTCTCTCGACCTGGTCGTGGTGCGCATGGGCCACAGCCAGGGCAGCCCCTTTGTAGCCGAATCCCTCAACCAGGCGCTCGAACTCATCGTACAGGCCCTGAACAGCGCAGCAGGCTGAAGTTGGAAGCCCCGCACTAAAACCCCAGGGCAAAGGAGCAAGTTTCGACAGTCAGGCTCCCTGGCCCGGACACCTTCGTGCCGTGTTTACTTCCCCCCCCAAAAAAAAATACCGCCATGAATTTATCCATAACACACTGATTGTAAATTAATTGCTTCATTATCCGTTAATAACGGCTTTCAACGGCTCCCAACGATCCCTCCCAACTCTCCCAGATGGCAACCGGCGAGGTGGAAAATGGGGCAAAAATCGGTCTTTTTAGTGAAAAT
>RFHT01000691.1 GCA_003696835.1 Bacteroidota bacterium | reverse complement strand
ATACCGGTCACAGGATACAGGTCACAGGATACAGGTCACAGGATACAGGTCACAGGATACAGGTCACAGGATACAGGTCACAGGATACAGGTCACAGGGATTGCCAAGGATATCTTGTATCTTGCATCCTGCAACTTGCATCCTGCATCCTGCAACTTGCATCCTGCAACTTGCATCCTGCAACTTGCATCCTGTATCTTGCAGGCTGTTCATCTTCAATCCAAGACTTTTATGAAACATCTGCTACTTTTGACCCTGGGGACCTGCCTGCTATGCTTGTCAGCAAAGCTGATGGCCCAGAAGCTCCCTGCGCCTCCTGCCCTGGACGCTCGAATGTACGATATTGCTGCCGCCGTATCGGCTGAGCGCATTGAGGGCGATATACGCCGGCTGGTGAGTTACGGTACCCGCAACACTTTGTCCGACACCACCTCCGAAACCCGGGGCATAGGCGCTGCCCGCCGCTGGATCAAAGCTGAGTTTGAGCGTATTTCCCAGGCATGTGGAGGCTGCCTGGAAGTATTTGAGCAGCGCCACCTCGTGAAGGCAGGCGTAAGCCGCCGCATTCCCACCGATACCTGGATAGTGAATGTGGTGGCCATACAGCGCGGCCGCACCCACCCCAACCGCTATGTGATCATGTCGGGCGATATCGACAGCCGGGCCAGCGATGTAACCAATGCCGAAATTGATGCCCCCGGCGCCAATGACAATGCTTCGGGCATGGCCGGGGTGCTGGAGGCTGCCCGCGTGCTGAGCCGGTACGAATTTGGCAGCAGCATCGTGTATGTGGGGCTTTCCGGGGAAGAGCAGGGTTTGTTTGGGGGCAAATACATGGCCACACAGGCCAAAGAAGCGGGCTGGAACATTGTGGGGGTGTTGAACAACGACATGATCGGCAACATTGAAGGGGTGGACGGCGTGATAGAAAACAACAGCTTCCGCATTTTTTCTGAGCCTACGCCCGTTACCGAAACTGACGGCCAGCGGCGCATGCGCCGCTTTTACGGGGGGGAAGTGGACGGCCCTTCCCGCCAGCTGGCGCGCTATGTAGCGCGCATGACCCGCCAATACCTCACCAACCTGGAGCCGGTGATGATCTACCGCCTGGACCGCTTTGGCCGCGGGGGGCACCATCGTCCCTTCAATGATGAGGGCTTTGCCGGGGTGCGCATCATGGAAACCCACGAAAACTACAACCGTCAACATCAGGATGTGCGCGTCGAAAACGGCATCGCCTACGGCGATGTGATAGAAGGGGTAAACTTCCCCTACGCCGCCAAGCTCACAGCCGTAAACGCCATTTCCCTGGCGGGCCTGGCCTGGGCGCCGCCCCAGCCTGCCGAAGTGAAAATTGGCGGTGCCGTACAGCCCAGTACCACCCTGGCCTGGGAGCCCGTAGAAGATGAAAACCTGCTGGGCTACAAGCTCTATTGGCGGGAGACGACTGCCCCTCAATGGCAGTACAGCCGCTTTGTGGGGGATACCACTTCCTTTACCCTGGAAGGCATTGTAATAGATAATTACCTCTTTGGGGTAGCAGCTGTGGGTAAGGACGGCAACGAAAGTCTGGTGGTGTTTCCCTCTGCTTTGCTGAGGCGGTGAGGGAAAGGAGGTTTGATGGCTGCTCCGTTGTTGCTCACTTCATTTTGCTGAGGTAAGTGAGTATGCGTTTGACAAAACCCGGCCCTTCATACACAAAGCCCGTGTAAACCTGTACCAGGGCAGCGCCTGCCTGCAGGCGTTCCCGGGCATCCTGGGCCGACATGATGCCGCCCACGCCTATGATAGGGATTTCGCCCTGGCTCTGCTGGTGCAGGTAGCGAATTACCTCCAGGGCACGTGCTTTGAGCGGTTGCCCGCTCAGCCCGCCGGGGCCTATAGCCTGAATTTCAGAGGCAGGGGTGCGCAGGCCATCTCGCGCGATGGTGGTGTTGGTAGCAATGAGCCCGCTCAGGCCCGTAGCACGGGCCACTTCCACAATGTCATCCAACTGCTGCTGGGTCAGGTCGGGAGCAATTTTGAGCAAAAGGGGTTTGGGCGAAGGCTTTTGGCGGTTGAGCTGCTGCAAGCGATTGAGCAAGTGGGTCAAAGGCTCTTTTTCCTGCAAAGTTCGTAAACCCGGAGTGTTGGGGGAACTCACATTGACCACAAAATAGTCCACATACTCAAACAGTTCGTTGAAACAGTACTCGTAATCTTCGACTGCGCGTTCGTTGGGGGTGTCTTTGTTTTTGCCAATATTGGCCCCCAAAATTATGCCTTCCCGGTCCATTTTTTTCAAGCGGGCCACCATGGCCTCCACCCCGGCATTGTTGAAGCCCATGCGGTTGATGAGCGCACGGTCTTTGGGTAGCCTGAAGAGCCGCTTGCGGGCATTGCCCGCCTGTGGGCGGGGCGTAACTGTACCCACTTCTACAAACCCAAAACCGAATTGTCTCCACTTGCTTCCCAGCAAGGCATCTTTGTCAAAGCCTGCGGCCAGTCCCACGGGATTGGCAAAATGCAGGCCCCACAGTTCGCGCGAAAGGGAGGGCTGCTGCTTGCCGTAATGCTTTCGGAGGAGGGCGGGTAGCAGAGGAAGCTTTGAGCTGAATTGTAAAAGGCGAAAACTAAAGTGGTGAATGCCTTCAGGATCAAACCTAAACAGGACCGGTCGGATGAGGTATTTGTACAACATGAAAGCTTGCAAGTTTATGCCTGCAAGCTAGCATTTTCGTCCAAAGACTCAGCCAAACAAATGGGTTATTTTTTTCGGCCTCCCAGAGCTATACCTGTTCAGGAAACAATCAGTTTGCGGGAAGTAAGGGGTTTGTTGTCCACTACCAGGTAAATGACGTACACCCCGGCCTTGAGCTGGTGGGTTTGCAAAGTGAGTTTGCCAGAAACTTCGGTGACCTTCTGCACCTGAATTTCCTTGCCAATGAGGTTATAGATGCGTATTTCGGCCTGTATGACGCCTGTCGGTAGCTGGTATTCTACAGTGGTGAATTTTTTGGCAGGGTTGGGGTAGGGGGCCGAAAGCCATACCGGCGGCAGCTCAAAAGTTGAGGGCTGGGGTGAGGGCGCATGCCCCGCATGCTTGCCATATCCAAAGGCAAAAGTAAAGAATGACAGGATGAGAATTGAAAGGTAACGTTGATACATACAGGCAGTTTTTTAAGAACGTATCAAAAGTTATACCAAAAATGGGGATTTTTTTTCTCCTTTTCCGGCAACTCTCAGTATCAGCCTTTGTCTTTAACATATCTAAACCCCTTAAAGTTATGAAGTATTTGATTCAAGGTATAGCTTACTTTCTGTTCTTAGCTGCTTTTCCTGTAGCCGTTTTTTCCCAGCATAAAACGGTGGAAATTAAAATCAGGCAGACCTACGACAACGGCAGCATACTGCTGATCGATACCACCTTTGTGATTACAGACGAGTCGCAGATAGACGACCTGCT
>RFHT01000690.1 GCA_003696835.1 Bacteroidota bacterium | reverse complement strand
GCTACCTGTCACCTGCATCCTGCTACCTGCATCCTGTCACCTGCATCCTGCCACCTAAATATCCCCCAGGGCGGGGCGCACCACAATGTCCTCCACCACCGTGCGGGGGCTGAGGCTGTAGGCGTTCCACACCAGGCTGGCAATGTCTTCGGGGGGAATGAAACGCTCCTCAGGCAGGCCGGAGCTGGCCCAGGAGTCAGTAATCACAGCTCCAGGCAAAACGCTCACCACCCGAATGTGGTGAGGCTTGAGCTCTTCGCGCAAATTTTTGGAAAAGCCCAGCAGGGCGTATTTGGATACGCCGTAGGAGCCGCCATTGGCGTAGGCCTTGATGCTGGCCACACTGCAAATATTGAAGATGGTGCCCCGCCCACGCGCAATCATGGGAGGCAGCAGAACTTTGGTGAAGTAGTAGGCACTGTTGAGGTTGGTGGCCATGAGGCGTTCAAACACCTCGTCGGGTTCTTCGTGCAGCTTGCCAGGCAGGAAGGTGCCGCCATTATTCACCAGCACATCCAGTGAGCCAAATAAATCTCTGACCTTGGCAGCGCAAATTTTTACGTCCGTTTTGTCAGAAATATCACATACAAAGGTGTGCAAACCGGGCATTTCCTCCCTGGCAGCGTCCAGGTTTTCGGGATTGCGCGAGCAAATGGCTACTTCAAAATCTTCCTCATAAAACTTGCGGGCAATTGCCAGCCCAATGCCCCTGGAGGCACCGGTAATAAAGATACTCGGTCTGTACATATTCAGTGGGGATTTGCGAGGTATTTTTCGCTCATTCTTCCAGTGTGGCATCTATGCCCCTGTCGGTAAGGGCTTCGCGCATGGGTTTGAGCTTTTTCTTACTGCCTTTTTTTACCACGTATTTGCCTTTGAAGTGAATAATCCAGGCACATTGCTCGGCCTGCTCAAGGGTGTGTCCACATATTTCCATGAGGGAAGTGATTACCCAGTCAAAGGTATTGACGTTGTCGTTCCACACCATGAGCTTCACCGGCTCAACCACATCGGTGTGTTCATCTACTTGTTCAATCTCCTTAATGAGAACCTCATTGAAAAACATTTTCAGTATTATTTGCAGTAAAGCCCAAATTATGCGATTTTCGAAAGAGAATCGGATCGCATACACGATACGCACAATGTGAAGCACAAAGGTACAAAATTATTGCTTTTGGAGAAAGCCTCCGGGGCTTAAAATTTCGGCATTTCGCTATCCGGTATTTCATCCAATTATTCACCTCATGCACCACTATATCTTTCGCATTATCCTGCTATTTTGTTTGGCTCAGGCGCCTTTATGGGGCCATGCCTGGGGTTTTTGGGCCCACCAGCGCATCAACCGCCTGGCGGTGTTTACCCTGCCGCCAGACATGCTGGCCCTCTACAAAGCCCATATTGAGTACCTTACCGAGCACGCCGTGGACCCCGACAAGCGGCGCTATGCGGTAGATGGAGAAGCGCCCCGGCATTTCATAGACGTGGACCACTACGGGCAGTGGCCTTTCCCCAATGTACCCCGCTACTGGCAGGAAGCTGTGGCCACCTTTACGGAGGACACCCTCATGGCGTACGGCATCGTGCCCTACCACATTCCCAAAGACCTGGAGCGCCTCACCCGGGCCTTCATGCGAAAGGATGTGCACAGCATCATGAAAATCTCGGCCGACATCGGCCACTACATTGCCGATGCCCACGTGCCCCTGCATACCACTGAGAATTATAACGGCCAGCTCACGGGCCAGAAGGGCATACACGGGTTTTGGGAGTCCCGCCTGCCGGAATTGTTTGGGGAGCAATATGACTTTTTTGTGGGCAGGGCTTATTTCGTCGAAAATCCCCAGCTCGAAGCCTGGCAGGCCGTGCTGGAGGCCCATGCCGCACTGGACTCGGTGCTCTCTTTTGAACGCCAGCTCAGTGAGCGCTTCCCGCCCGACAAAAAATACGGCTACGAAAGCCGTAACAATGTGGTGGTGCGAAATTATTCGCGCGAATATGCAGCGGCTTACCACGACATGCTCAACGGCATGGTGGAAAGGCGCATGCGCACCTCTATACGCCGGGTAGGGGCCTTCTGGTACACGGCCTGGAAGCGGGCCGGCTCTCCCGACCTGAGCGACCTGCTGGGTATTAGAATCAAAAACAAGCCGGTGAAGTACAAAAAACGGCTCAAAATCCTCGACCGGGAGGCTTCCGAAATCGGACTTGCGCCTGCCGCCGGGCAGGCCCATTATGCACACCTGTGCTGCATGCATGGATTCCAGCCCCGACTGCCTGCTCCAGCACCCCCACCGCCTGCCCCTGCTGCCCGCCACGGCCTGCCGGAGAAGCGTTGAAACTGGGAATGCGGCTATGCCAACTGAATATATGAACACCCCAGCGCGAAAAAACATGCAAGTGCTCCTGCTTTTTGCCCATGCCGATGATGAAAGCCTGGCTGCCGGAGGCCTGATCCAAAAACTGCTGGCAAAGGGCCATCAGCTGCAGCTGCGCATTGTGTCGGATGGGCTGGTGGGCATGCGCAGCCAGGCAGCGGACAACCGCCCCGCCCTGCAGGCTGCCTGCGGGCTGCTGGGGATTACCGATGTAAAATGTCTGGGCTTTAAGGACCAGCAGTTTGAGACTTACCCCATGGCCCAAATTGCCAATGAAATACAACAACACATTGTACCTCCCGACCTCATTATCACCCACAGTGCAGCCGACCTCAACCAGGACCATTACATTGTGCACCAGGTGGCCAAAATCATCGGGCGGCCGCGCCAGCGCCAATGCGGCATACTGGCTGGAGAAATCCCCTGCTCGGCCCCCTGGAACCACCGACCGTTTCAGCCCCAGCTTTACATCGACATCAGCGCCCAGCTGGAAACCAAGCTGCGCGCCTTTGCCTGCTATGCCCACGAGCTGCGCGCTTTTCCCGACCCTTTTTCTGTAGAGGGACTGCGCACCCTGGCCCGCTTCCGGGGCATGGAAAGCGGCTACCAGGCCGCCGAAGCCTTCGAACTCATCCGCTGGTTTGAGGGCATGCAGGTGTAGGGGATGCAGGGGACAGGTAGCAGGTGACAGGTAGCAGGATACAGGTAGCAGGATATCTTGCCACTTGCATCTTGCATCTTGCATCCTGTATCTTGTCCCTTGCATCTTGCATCCTGTATCTTGTCCCTTGCACCTTGCATCCTGTATCTTGTCCCTTGCATCTTGCATCCTGCATCTTGTCACCTGCATCTTGTCACCTGCATCCTGCAACCCCAAAAAACGACCAAAAGCAACATTTTATTACATGTAGAAAAGCAGCAGGGGAGCCACCAACTTGAAAAAGCGGGGATTTTCCCTATTTTTTGTAGGCTAAGCAGAGTGAAAAAGTCATTTGTATGGAGCGATTTTTGCAATATTCAAAACAGTAAAATTTCTGTTATCCTTGTTTCAGGTTCTTAAAAGCTACATATAATATCAACCTTCAAACTCTGAACACCCAATGAATCACAAGGGTAAAGATCTGGCGGCCCTTAGCTTCAATCTTTCACAAGCCAATGTATATCGGCTGTTGCTCATCACAGGGAGCATACTCCTGGTTGTGTTGGGAAATATGCACAACTACCTGCAACCCGAACTGGTTTACTACGAAGAATTTCGCTATACACTTGCCATTTTGATGCTGACATCGGCAGTTTTGTCGATCTGGTCGGATTTTTTTCAGCGACATTTGATCGCAATTTCTTACATAAGCTATACCCTGCTGTGCCTATGGGTGATATTTATCGCTGCACGTAATCATTTTTCGGGCGATTACTGGCCGGGTATGCTGGTGCTCATCAGCATTTCAGGGGTGGTGTTCAGCCACTTCCGGCCTTTTATTTACTTTGCTGGTGTCATCATCCTGGCCGGAGTAGTAGGGGTAGGCCTGAGTGCCCCCGGCCTTATACATCCCTGGGTGATCGTTTCGCTCATGCCCCTGATTTTGTTTTTTAATGGCATGATGATCCACTCGCGGGCCCTCAGCAACCAAAAGCACCACGAACTGGCTACCTTTCCCGAATACAGCCCCACGCCCATGATCGAAATTGGCGCAGCAGGCGACATCCGCTATGCCAATGAAGCTGCCCAGATCGTGTTTCCCGACCTGCTCGACCTGCAGCACCTGCACCCCCTCGTACGGGAAGTAATGGGCTATTTTGGCACAGCGCGACAACACGGGGTGGTCAAGAACATAGAAGTAAAAATAGACGACAAGGTCTATGAGGTGCTCTTCAACTACGTGCCTGCTGCCCACTCCCTGCGGCTATATGCCGCCGATATTTCCACCCGAAAGCAGTTTCAGGATGCCCTCATGGAGCGTGAGGAGCGCTACCGCATCATGGTACAAGGTACCAATGAGGCCCTCATCATGACCGACCTGGAAGAGCGCATTACTTTTGTCAACCAACAGTTTTGCCATTTATTTGGCTACCTCCAGGAGGAAGTACTGGGCGCCTCCCTCTCCGTACTGCTGGAAGATAACCCCCGCCCCGAGCAGGTGCAGCAGCGCAAGCAAAACCGCCTGGAAGGAAAAAGCGAAATTTATGAAGCCCTGCTCATCAAAAAGAATGGCGAAAGGCTCTGGACCCTGGTGAGCGTATCACCTTACCGCGATGCACAAACCCACACCGTAAAGGGTTCCATTGTAGCCATGACCGACATTAGCGAGCTCAAAAAAGTGGAACAGCAACTCAAAGAGCGCAACGAGCAAATGGACCTCTTCCTCTACAAGGCCACCCACGACCTCAAAGGGCCCCTGGCCTCGGTAAAAGGTATCCTCAACATCGCCCTGCAGGACTGCCTGCAGCCCGAAATACGGCAATACATCGAAATGGCCCTCACCAGCACCGACCGCCTCGACAGTGCGCTGGTGGACCTGCTGCACGTAACCCGCCTCAACAAATCCAAGCTGAAAGTGGAAAAGGTGGACCTGGTGGCCCTGGTGGGTGAAATTCTGCAAAGCATCGACCACATGGCCGAAAGACGGGATGTGGACTTCAACATCAGTGTGCGCTACCGCGACCCCTTCCCCACCGACCGCAACAGCCTTAGCTCCGTGCTGCAAAACCTCATCGTCAATGCCGTCAAGTACAAAAAGGGGGGGGAATACCAGCATCAGGTAAATGTCATCATTGACCACCACCAGCAGGGCATTCAGGTGATCGTCTCAGACAATGGCGAAGGCATACGGCCCGAAATCCAGGAAAAAATCTTCCAGATGTTTTACCGGGGCAACAAAAAATCCAGAGGCACCGGGTTGGGGCTTTACATCGTCAAACAAAGTGTGGATAAAATGGGCGGAGAGCTCAAACTGGAAAGTGAAGTGGGGGTGGGCACCCGTTTTACCATTTACTTCCCTGCCCTCGCCGTAGCGAAAGAAGAAGAGAACGAAACCGAAGAAATGGAAGAAATGCACCCCTAAAAAAAAAGCCGCTGAATCATCAGACCCAGCGGCTATAACTCTCGCGTACAAGGTGTTTAGTTCATCATTGCACTGCGCATACTCAGGAAAAAATGAATATTCATGGCCAACTGATGAGCCAGGCGGCTCATGAGGGCGATGGTGTATTGCTCCTGGTACTCAGTGGCCTTTTGAAAGACCTCTTTTACCGACTGAAGCAGTTCCCGGCTGTTGTTTACAATCAGCATACAGGCGTCTTCAAAAGTCTCAACCCCTTCTATGGGTTGTATATGCGATTTGGTCAGGGCCGTTACCTCACTGCTCTCAGGGGTATGCCCAAGGCGCATGATGTTGTCGGCCACCACATTGCTCCCAATACGGCTGGCCTCATACAATTGCCCCAACCTTTTATGAAAATCAAAGTACGGCTTCAGTTCCAGATTCCAGTACAATTTCTTCGCATTCTCCTCTGCCACCTGAAAATCAGCCAACAGTTGGTCCAACGATTCAAATAATTCCTGGGATTCCTGCGGGCTCAGCCCGTGATATTTGGTTAGTTTCATATCAGTTACTTTTTATGCCCCGAATTGCTTGAAGGTTCATTTCCCTCCTTCCTCCATGCTATTTGCTATTAATGAGATGCCAATACCGTGCCTGAACGCGATTTCGGAAATAATGGCAGGAAAACCACACAAAAAACTGCTATTATGGCAGCTCGAGTTGACCATGAGGGTTGGCGCGAATCACCTGCTTATCGATGAGGTAGCGCAGTACCTTTTCGCGCTGAGAGGGCGTACCCGCCTGCACGCGGGTGAGGGCTTCGCGGTAGGTGAGGGGGCTTTTTTTGAGCAGAGCCAGGAAGGAGCGGCGAATATGTTGAAATTCCTGACCTGAAACCTGGGTTTTGTGTCGTCCCAGGCACACATCGCAACGGCCACAGGGCTGGTGGCTTTGTTCGCCAAAATAATGCTGAATCATCAGGCTCCTGCACACTTCGGTGTTTTCGGCATATTGCAGCATGGCCTGCAGGCGGGCCTCACTTTGTTGGCGCAAAAAAGTGTATTTGTCCCAGTTCAGGCCCTGCTTGCTCAGCTGGTGGCGCGCCTGGGGAAAGCGTATAACGGGATGCGAGCGGGCAGCTTGGTAAAAAATGAGGCCATAGCGAGCCAGACGCTCCAGCCGCTGGTGCAGCTCCTCCGGACTGCTACCCAGCTCGCGGGCCCAGTGGGGCAGCAAAAAGCGCTTTTCCTGGGTATAAACCTCCCCTCCCAGCTTGCGCAGCATAAAATCGATCAACTGCTGGCGGGGAGGATGCTGGGATTTATAAAGCAGCACATCCTGAGGGGAGCAGATTACCTGAATATAGGAAAAATCATCGCTGTCTTCATTCAGTTGCAGCAGGCCTTCCTGCTCAAGCAGCTTGATGGAGCGGTACAGGGCCATGGCCGGGGAGCCAGTGGCCGCTACCAGGGCGGGCATGTCAAACTCCTGCCAGGCATCGCGTTTTTCCCCGGGCAAAAGGTGGTAGAAGTTGCACAATTGCTCGTAGTGCGTTTTGACCTGCTGCCAGCTGGGGTAGCGGCCTGCCTGCCATTTTTTCATTTCGCCTATGTCCACCGGGTTGTAAAAGGCAATGGCCAGGGCCGTTTGGCCGTCGCGCCCGCCCCGGCCGGCCTCCTGGTAGTAGCTCTCCAGGTCGAAGGGCAGGTTGTAGTGCAGCACAAAGCGCACATCGGGCTTGTCTATGCCCATCCCAAAGGCATTGGTGGCCACCATAATGCGGCTTTTTCCATCCAGCCAGTCCTGCTGCACGGCATTGCGCTCCGAGTTTTTCATGCCGCCGTGATATACTGCGGCAGCTATGCCCTGCTCATTGAGCAACTTGCCGATGCGCTCACACCGCCTGCGGGTGCGGGCATACACAATGCCCGTGCCCCGCGTACGGCGGATAATTTCGGTGATCCGCAGCAGCACGTTTTCATCGTGCAGCACAAAGTAACGCAGGTTTTCGCGGTAAAAACTCTTGCGAAAAATGCGGGCCTGCCGCATGTGAAGCTGCTCCAGTATGTCGGCCTCCACCCTGGGGGTGGCCGAAGCCGTAAGTGCAATGACGGGCAGCTGCGGTCTGAGCTCCCGTATGCGGCTGATCTCCAGGTAAGCCGGCCGGAAGTCGTAGCCCCACTGGCTGATGCAGTGGGCCTCGTCCACGGCCAGCAGGTTGAGCGGCATGCGCTCCAGCCGCAGCTGAAACATGTCCGAAAGTATGCGTTCGGGCGCCAGGTACAAAAATTTGTAGGCGCCATCCATGGCCATTTGCAGCTTCTGGTCGATCAGCCTGCGGGGCATGCTGCTGTTGACGTAAGTGGCCGCTATGCCCAACTGGTTGAGGCGCTCTACCTGGTCTTTCATCAGGGCAATGAGGGGCGAAACCACCAGGGCCATGCCCTGCATGCACATAGCCGGCACCTGAAAACAAATGGACTTGCCCCCACCCGTAGGCAGCAAGGCAAGGGTATCCTGCCCCTGCAGCACACTCTGGATAATGTCGGACTGCATGGGCCGGAATGCCTCATAGCCCCAGTATTGCCGCAGTATGTCGATGGCCGCTGGCATAGGGCAAAGCTAGAAAAAAACCAGCAATTGAAAATTGACTTTGCCAGAGGAAACTTATTTTTCAAACACGACCTAACCGCTAATAAGGGATAATGCTGTAACCCACTCACTATCAGCGCTCTCCCAAGAAAAAATCCGCCAAATTTTCGATAAAAGGACTGATTTTTGCTCATTTTCATTCTTCCCCAAGCACCCGGATTTCCCTATGCCGTCCAGTTGCCTGCTGCAAAAGCCGTTATTAACCGTTAGTAACGGATCCGGCTACAAGCAGTTGATGTTCAGTTAGTTGTTGGGAAAATGTTGGGATAATTTCAGGGAAAAAGTCAGATTTTGGCCCATTTCCACCTCGCCGGACGCCATCTGGGGAAGTTGGGGAAAATCGTTGGGAGCAGTTGAAAGCCGTTATTAACCGTTAATAACGGATAATGATGTAATCTGCTCATTATCAGCACCCCCCAAGAAAAAAGTTGGGATAATTTTGGGAAAAATGGTCGATTTTGCACCATTTGCTCACCTCTCCGGCACCGGGCGCTATCTGGGAATTGGGGAAAGGCGCTGGAAATCGTTGAAAGCCGTTATTAACCGTTAATAACGGATAATGCTGTAAG
>RFHT01000689.1 GCA_003696835.1 Bacteroidota bacterium | reverse complement strand
TGGGGCTCAAAAAAGTAGCCGTATTTACCGATGGCACCCATTATTCCGAAACCATGGCCGCGGGCTTTATTGAGGCCTTTGATACCCTGGCGGTGGACCGCATGGTAGTGAAAATGGTAGTGGACTCTGTGTACGACAGGGGCGAAGACTTGATGGCTGCAAAAGACGAAATCCCCGCTATGGTGGAGTCTATGGAAGGACAGGGTTTTGACGGGGTGTACATTCCGCTCGACCAGCAGACCACAGCCGGCCTGGTACTGGGGCAGATCAACAATTTCCAGATCCCCATAAAAGTAATGGGGGGATACGACTGGTGGCGCAAGTTTTCCAGTGTGGACCGTGAACTGAAGGAGCGCTACCGCCTGCTGTTTACAGCTTCGAGTATGTATCAGGGCAACGAGCCCGGCTACCTGGATTTTTATAAGGATTACCTCAAAACGTATCATTATCCTCCCGAAACCTGGAGCGTGGAAGGCTACGACCTGGGCACCTACCTGCTCCCGATGCTGGATACCTACCACTATGAGGATGGCATCCCGCTGAATACCTACATCAAGCTCAGGGAAGCTGTACCGGCCATACACACCCACTATTTTTTCAACAGGCAGCAAATAAATCAGTACGTAAACATAGGGGAGTTCAGTCCCGACGGGGTGTTTAAGGTTACGCCCCAGATGATGCAGGACAAAGCTTACTGGGAGATCAGTGAAGAGCTTAAAATCAAACGTGAAATGAATGGGGAAAAGAAAAGATAGGGATAGATAAAGCCCGAAAAAGGCCGCTTGAAAAAGCGGCCTTTTTTTTATGTTAAGCAACAAAAATCGGTCTATTTGACGGCGTCCACTATAGCCTTAAAGGCAGCGGGGTCATTCATAGCCAGGTCGGCCAATACTTTGCGGTTGAGCTCAACGCCTGCTTTTTTGAGTTTACCCATAAAGGCGCTGTAGCTCATTCCGTGCTGGCGTGCAGCAGCATTAATGCGCTGAATCCACAGCTTGCGAAATTCGCGCTTGCGGTTTTTGCGGTCCCGGTAGGCATACAACCAGCTTTTCTCGATCTGGTTTTTGGCAACGGTCCACACATTTTTCTTTCTGCCAAAGTATCCTTTGGCGTGTTTCATCATTTTTTTGCGGCGCCTGCGGGCGGCCACTACGTTTACTGATCTGGGCATGAGATATTTTTTTTAGAAATCGTTCGAAAATGGAAAAATGAAAATGGAGTGTTCATTCAATCAGCACACTGCTGAACCAGAAAAAAGAATGCTAAATCAGCTCATTTATTCTTTTGGCATCGGCGGGGTGAACGATGGTGAAATGTCTCAGCCTCAGCTTGCGCTTTTTGGACTTTTTGGTGAGGATGTGGTTTTTAAAGGCATGCTTCCTTTTGAGCTTTCCAGAGGCGGTTTTCTTAAAACGCTTAGAGGCCCCTGAATTCGTCTTCATTTTAGGCATAAAAAATTTGTTTTTGATTCAAATTGAGGCGCAAAGTTAAACAAAAATTCGGATTAGGTAAGAAGAAATGCCAAAAAAATCTAGTTGGTGCAATGCTTGCGGATCATGCTGTAAGCATTGGCATCGCCCAGCTCGCCGGCCTTGCTCCAGTCCAGGCAGGCGCCCTCTATATCACCAGCCTGATATTTGATGGTAGCTCTGGCATTGTAGGCGTGGTAATCCAGGGGGGTATATTTAATTACGCGGTTGAGGTCGCGTATGGCCAGGTCAAAATTTCGCAGGCTGATAAAGGCTTCGGCCCGGGCATAGTAGTACTTCATTTCCCTGGGATTGAGCTTGATGGCAAAACTGATGTCCTGTATGGCCCCCCGGTAGTCCTGCAAGCCGATTTTTGCCTTGGAGCGATGAAAGTAAAAACGTTCATCCTTTGGGCGGGCTTTAATGGCTACGTTCAAATCCATCATGGCGCCCAGGTAGTCTTCCAGGCTCAGGCGGGTAATGCCTCTGCTAAAATAAAATTCAGGGTTGCGGGGATTGAGTTCGATGGCGTGGCTGAAATCCTGTATGGCCCCGGCAAAGTCGCCCTGATACTGCCGGGCAATGCCCCGGTTGAAATAGGCGGCGTCGTTTTTGTCGTTTAGCTGCAGCACCATGGAAAAATCCTGTTCCGCATCGGCAAAAGCGGCTTGCTCCAGCCGGGAAAGCCCTCGTTTCAGTAGTGCTTTTTCTGTTTGGGAGTATGCTGCAAGAGGCTGAATAATGAATGCCCACAGCAGCAGGAAATACATAGGTATGTGCATATCAAGTATTATTTTTTTTCCTATCATGGCCTTGCCCATAATGAAATGAACGCATGTTTAGCCTGCTTAGGTACATAACGAACCCAAATTACAGAAAGTCAGCTTTTAATTCAACTGCCTGAGAATGAGGCCCTGTAAAGGAAACATCTGATTGAGGAAAAAAAGTGCTAATTTGCCGCTTTAGTTTACACATTTGAATGAAGAAATTGATACAGGCAGCGTTGCAGCGCATATTGGGGTTCCGGCTTTACCTTTTTGTATTCTCTCTCTTTATTATGTACACCCTGCGCTGGAACCGCAAGGAAGGAGATTTTAACTACTTGCTGAAAATGCTCCGGCCCGATGCTGTGGTGCTGGACATAGGCGCCAACATTGGCATCATGACAGCTCTGCTGGCCCGGCACTGCAAAAAGGGAAAAGTGATTGCATTTGAACCCATACCTGAAAACTACGAAGCCCTCAACAGATTGATCCGATTCTTAAAGCTGACCAATGTAGAAACTCACCAGCTTGCCCTGGGGGCCGAGCATGCTCAGGTGGAAATGCTGATGCCCGTAATGGCCGGGGTACGCATGCAGGGCCTGAGCCATGTGCAGCATGAGAGTATTCCCCATTATCCGAGTAGAAGCATTGCATACAAAGTGGAACAACTGCCCCTGGACGAATGGTGGGGGGGGCGGGGTCAGAAAGTAGATGCCATCAAGATGGACGTGGAAAATTATGAGCAGTATGTCATCAGGGGAGGACTCAACCTGATCAGGAGGTGCAAGCCCCTCATTTACTGTGAGTTGTGGGACAATGATAACCGCAAAGCCTGTATGGAACTGCTGACCGCCTGTGGCTATTGCACCCGGGTGCTGGAAAAGGGCCGGCTGGTCAACTTTGAGCCCAAAAAACACATGCACCAGAATTTTTTCTTTTTACCTGAGGAAAGTATTGAAATAAATTGAACTGATTCTGTATTTTGCGCCTCGTTATGAGAGGGATGAGCTTGAAAACGTTCGTGGGGGTTCCTGCGGGCACCCTTATTAATTGAAAAAAGATCGCCAGGAAGCAGATGATTACCCTATCAACCCAGCAGAAAGCAGTACATGTACACATACCTATTGCTTCATCCAAAAGTGAAAGCAACAGGGCCCTGATCATACAGGCACTTACCATTGGAG
>RFHT01000688.1 GCA_003696835.1 Bacteroidota bacterium | reverse complement strand
GCCACCTTTACCCGCAACATCAATGAGGTTACCGACCTCAACGGCGTGGAAAGAGGCTATGCCAACGGCAGGCCCATTGTGTCCATGGGGCCCAATGTGGACTATACCACCTACCTGGCTGAAGGCTACGAAGCCGGGGCCTTTTTCCTGGTGCAACATGCGGGCGTGATCAAAACTGCCGAGCAACTGGAAGCCTACAAGCAAATTGATGCCAGTGCCCAACTGGGCGACATGATGTATGTCGATCAAAACGGCGATGGCGCCATCACGGATGCCGACAGGGTGTATGCCGGCTCGGGCCAGCCGGAGTTTGAGTCGGGCCTGGCTCTCAACCTCCAATACCGCAATTTCGACTTCTATGTGATGGGGTATTTTTCCTACGGAGCCGAAATTTACAACGGGGCCGAACTCTACGCCTACAGCGTGGGCAGGCACCACGACCTCTATTATATGTGGACGCCCCAAAACCCCAATTCCGACATTCCCACCGACCGCCAAAACTCCCTGCACAACAATGTGCGGGCGCGCTCGGATTTCTTCCTCGAAGACGGCACCTACCTCAGAATCCGGAACCTGAACCTCGGCTATACCCTGCCCGGCACCCAAAACCTGGGCATACAAAAGCTGCGGATTTACCTCTCAGCCATGAACCCCTTTACCTTCACCAGCTACGAAGGCTACGACCCCGAAGTGGGAGGCGACGGCCTGTTTCTGCGCGGCGTGGACCGGGGCAATTACCCCGTAGCCCGGCGTTTTCTCATGGGGGTACAGCTTGGTTTTTAGTCCATACTTAAACACCGAATGTCATGCAAAACTGCTATATCAACAAAGGCCTTCTCCTCCTCATTGTGATCATGTTTGGCTGCAATGAGCAGGAATTTCTCGACCTGCCCAACCCCAATGCCACCACAACTGCCACCTTCTGGAAAACAGAAAAACAGTTTAACAGCGCATTGACCACCGTATATGGTGCCCTGCAGTTTCAGACCATCAGCGGCGGCCTGCAGGTACATGAGATGATTATGGGCGATATAGGCGGAACGGAAACCTGGTACCGCCCCATTGCCTTCAGAAACCTCACCTACAACGACGGCACCTACTACGTAACCGATAAGTGGAATGAGCTCTACATTGGTATTTTTCGCGCCAACCAGGTAATCCAAAACATACAATCAGCCGACCCCTCTCTGTTCAGGGGCAACGCCAAAGCCGAAATTGAGGGGCAGGCGCGCTTCCTCAGGGCGTTTTTCTACTTCCAGGTGGCGCATACTTACGGAGGGGCTGTCATACACACCAAGGTGGCCGAAACCGACGAAGATTTTCACAAACCCTTTTCCAGCATTGAGGAGGTGACCAATAGCGTCATCATTCCCGACCTGGAATTTGCCCGGGAAAACCTGCCGCGCGAGTGGCCATCCAGTAGCCTGGGCAGGGTTACCTGGGGCTCGGCCACCTCCATGCTGGGCAAGGTGTACCTCTTTGGAGAAGAGTGGGCAAAAGCGGCTGCCTTGTTTAAGGAGGTGATTGACTCGGGCATTTACAGCCTTATGCCTGACATTATGGACAATTTCACCCACCTGCACGAATTTAATGCCGAATCTATTTTTGAGGTGGCTTATAATGATGAGCTTAACCCCGGAGCCAACGGCGACGCCGTGGACGATACGCCCTGGGAAACTGGCGCCGAAGCCTCCAACATGGCCACGGAGTTTGGGCAGCTCAATTTCGGTGCATTTAACACCCTGCTGCCCACCTACTACCTGCACGAGCTCTTTGTGAATGATGAAGTGGATCCCGATAACCCCATCAATGACGGCAACCGGCACTCCAAACGCCTCTCAGCATCGATATGCCCCATTGATGGGGAAACCCTGTTTTACAACCTGCCCATAGGGGCACGCGGGGGATGGGCCTTTGGCCAGAGCGCCTATATCAAGAAGTTTACCAACTGGTATCACAAAGATGCCGAAGATACCAACCGCAGGTCGGGCATCAACTTCAGGCACATACGCCTGGCTGATGTTTACCTGATGTACGCCGAGGCGGTGCTCAATGCCACGGGCGATGTGGCCACCGCCATTGAATACATCGACAAGGTGAGAACGCGGGCCGGAGTAGTTACCCTCCAACAGTACATGCAGCGGCATGACGGCAAGTTTCCCCAGTTGCACATCAGCAAGCAGGTGCATGGCAGTCAGCCCCTGGTACCGGCCACGGTAGAAAACGTGATGACCCACCTGCGCCGGGTAGAACGTCCCCTGGAATTGTGCTACGAAGGGCACCGCTGGAAAGACCTGGTGCGCTGGGGCATAGTGGCTGAGGTATTCAATGAATTGCGCCAGGACGAAATCTGGCGGGAGCGCAATGTAGGCCCCCTGCTCATCACTTCGGGCGGCGTTCCTCCCCTGTACATAGTGGAAAGAATACGGCCCGATTTTTTCCTGTGTTCGCAAAATTACCATCCCGAACAACACAACTACCTGCCCATTCCTACGCAGGAACGCCAAAACAACGCCATGATTAACTAAAAAGCTGTATCCGACATGAAAAAGCATCCTCTTCGCATATACCTCTTCTTCTTGCTGGCAGCCCTCCTCTGGACGGCCTGTGAGAAGGACGACCTGAAGCTGGAAGAGCCCAGCCACCGGGTAATCTTCACTTCTGAAATGGATTTTGAAAACAAAATCAATGTAAACGGCGAAATGTCCTTTGGAGATGTTTCGGCAGGGGTGGTTTCCCGCCTGTGGACCTTTCCCGAAGGGGTGGTGGATATTGTGGGGTCAGATAATGATGTCACCTCTGAAGCAGCCTCTGTGAAAGCCATATTTTTCAAGGTAGGGGACTATCCCGTCAAGTTGCATCAGGTATTTAAAAAGCCTGCCTATGTAGGCCAGACGATTACTTCTACCGAACTGGATACCACCATCATCGTACATGTGCTGGACTCGCTCAAGGTATCGCTTGAGGCCCACTACCTCAACAGAGACGGCAGCCTGGGCGAGGCACTCAACCTGGCTGACATGGCCCAAAATGAACTGCCCGCAAGCCGTATCATCCGCTACACCTACACCGCCATTGGGGAACCTATCAACTACCGCTTTGAGTTTGAAGGAGGGGACCCCGCCCTGGTGGAAGGTCCCCAGGAGTTTATAGACGTGAAATACAAACGCCTGGGTACCTATGGCGTGAGTTTTGTCGCCTCGCGCAAACGGCCCTTTGGCAGGGATTCGGTAGGCTTCAATGGCCTGGTAACGGTTGTGCCCTCTACCGACCCCGTTACTCTGGATGAGGTGACAGAGAAAAATGGCTTCATTGCCCTGGTTTTCAGCCGGGAAATTGACCCTGCTACCGTGGCGCCTGAAACGTTCTCGGTGGTTATCAAAAACCTGTGGAACACCTTTACCCCAGCCGTTATCAACGCCACCATTGACCCCGACGAAGGCAATGTAGTACTGCTGGAGCTGGACAACGAATCGGTGTACAACGATGATGAAGTTACGGTGAGTTATAGCCCGGGCAACCTCACCTCCACCGACGGCATACGGGTGGATGCTTTTACGGACCAACAACTGGTTTTCAGAAGGGTCAACTTGCTGAAGGACGCTGATTTTGACTACAGCTTTGAAAACAGCACGGTGGACAACTGGGCCTACCTGGAGTGGGGCGAGCCCTGGGATAAGTATTCCTTTAGTTTTAGTACTGATCAGGCCTACAATGGCAACAAAAGCATGTACCTGGAGTTTGAGCCGGGCGGCGGCATGATCATCGGCAACCAGGACATCAGCGGAGACCCCATTCTGGTGCCGGTGGAGAAGGGGCAAGACTATGAGCTGGGGCTTTGGGTGTATGTGGTTGAGTTGGGCAGTACGCCCCCGGCAGCCCTCCAACCGGATATTCGAATATACTGGCAACCCGAAACTGACTGGGGCATTGGACCCAATCCGGAGCTAAACGCCGACTTTCCCGTGGGTGAATGGGTGTATTCTTCGGCTTTCGTGCGCTTCAACGACAGTCAGGCCGGCTTCATGATACGGGGCTTTAATGCCGCCAATCCCGAAGCGGTGAAAGTGTACATCGACAATGTAACCCTTTCCAAAGTAAGGCTAAGGCCATAAGGGGGTAGGCATACGCTTTTCCGGGCGGCTAAGTTGGGGTTGCTCGCAAAGACGCGAAGGCGCAAAGGGTTTTGATTGCTCGCAAAGGCGCGAAGGCGCAAAGGGTTTTGATTGCTCGCAGAGACGCGAAGGCGCGAAGGGTTTTGATTGCTCGCAAAGGCGCGAAGGGTTTTGATTGCTCGCAAAGACGTGAAGGCGCGAAGGGTTTTGATTGCTCGCAAAGACGTGAAGGCGCGAAGGGTTTTGATTGCTCGCAAAGACGCG
>RFHT01000687.1 GCA_003696835.1 Bacteroidota bacterium | reverse complement strand
TAGGGCCTGTTGGCAGGCTTGTGAGAAAGGCTGCACCTGCCCATGTTAATAAATCTCCCCTTAAAATACAAAGGCTGCTCCGAAGAGCAGCCTGGCATGGAAAATAATGCGTTACAACTCAATTAAGCCTTCAATGCCTTGACGCGTTCTTCTTCCAACACCTCTTCCATGGCCTTAAATACCTCACGCTTCAGCACCATCATTCTGGCAGCCATTTCACGCATGCGGTACGACAGCCGTCCATGCTCCGTGCGAAAGGCTTTTTCTTCTTCTTCCGAAGCGTGACGTACCAGCCGGGCCAGTTTCTTTTCATGATCCAGCACCTGGCTGCGCAGTTCGTCCAGTTCGCCTTCCATCAGGCGCTTGATCTCTACCGACAACCTGCCTGCCTCTGCCAGGCCTTCATCTTCCAGCAGATGCACAAAGTGCTTGTCGATCAGCTTTTTGAGAAAAACTGCTTCTTCCTTCCAAAAGTCTATGTCGCTGAGCCATTCTCTGCTTTCAAGGTGCAGGGCATCCAGCTCAGGCACTTTGAAAAACTGTTTCCTGAAGGTAGTATGTTTACTCGCTTTCATGGCATCTATCATATTTTTAGGGTTCACGATTGCATAAATGAATACGTTCATTATTCGCAAAATGATTCATGATTGTTACCCCTAATTTTGGCGGAAATTCCGGCTTGTACGATGACAAAACTCATGGGGGGAGATGATAATAGTAAAACCTGAAGCGGTGGCCAAAGTGTGAGGGTTAACCATTTTCAAGAAAATCATTTTAACTCCCAATCAATTTGTAAACCAATTTCTCAGTTTTTTTTATTTTCTTGAGCCGTAACCCGTAAACCCCATTTTTCATGTCCCAACACAGAAAGCGAAACAAAGACCTGGGCTTGTTCGAATTAGTAGCCATCGCGCTGGGGGGCATGGTAGGAGGTGGTATATTTACCATACTGGGTATTTCTGTGTCCATGGTGGGCACACTCACCCCTGTAGCCATTATCATGGGGGGGATCATAGCAGGTCTGGCAGCTTATTCCTATGTGCAGTTGGGTTTGTACTACCGCGACGAGGGTGCCACCTATTCATTTTACAAGAAAACTTACCCGACCTCCCATTTTGCAGCCTCTGCCATTGGATGGTATGTCATTTTTGGGTATATCTCTACCCTGGCCCTTTATGCCTATACGTTTTCTTCCTATGCCATCAGCGGGTATGAAATGGGGCAAAATATCTGGGCCCGAAAAGGAATTGCCATTGCTGTGATAGCTGTTTTTACCCTCATCAATGTGTGGAGTGTGAATGGTATGGGCAAAATTGAAGACCTGATGGTTTATACTAAGCTGGGGGTACTGGCCATTATTTCCTTTGTGCTCATCCAGCATGGGAAAACAGATTTTCCCACCTTTATCGCGAATATGGCGGCTGATATGGAACACAGTAGCGTGTTGAGTTTACTCATTGTGGCTTCTCTGACCTTTGTGGCCTATGAAGGTTTTCAGTTGGTGATCAATGCAGTAAACGAGATGAAACAGCCGGAGAAAAATATTCCCCGTGCCATCTACACGGCTATCGGGGCTGCTATTTTTATTTATGTGATCATTGCTACCGGGGCTTTATTTGCCATCCCAACGGAAGATTTGATCAAAAACAAAGAGTTTGCCCTTGCAGCAGGTGCCGGAGATATATTGGGCAAGCTGGGGACCAATTTGGTTATTCTGGGTGCCGTCCTGGCAACCAGCAGTGCCATCAGCGGTACGGTCTTTGGCTCCTCCCGCCAAATGGCGGTGATAGCTGCAGACGGCTACCTACCGGCCATACTGGCCAAACGCCGCGGCCATATTCCCGTTATCGCCATTATCACCATGGCCTTGACGGCCAGTATCTTAATACTCATCGGCGGACTTGAACTCATACTGGAGTTTGGCAGTATGACCTTTTTGCTGGTTTCTTTTCTCATGGCAGTGGCCAATTACAAGATCCGCCATAAAACCCGTTCATCCCGCCTGCCTGGCCTATTGGCCATGGCTGGGCTTTTGATGGGGGGAGTATTGATTCTCTACTATGAGTTCACCACCAAGTGGTGGCAGATGATGGCAATTATCGTGCTCTACCTCATTCTGGGTGTAGGAGCCTGGGCCTTTGCCTATCTCAGAACATCAGAAAAAAACAGGCAAACCGAAGATGCATAAATCAGGAAAATCTATTGGCTATTGGTCGGCGGTATCCCTGGGCATAGGCGCCATGATCGGGGCGGGTATATTTGCCCTCATGGGCGAAGCCGGGAGCATTGCTAACTCGGCGGTATATCTTTCCTTCTTGCTGGGAGGTGGTATTGCCTTGTTGAGTGGGTATTCAATGGCCAAACTGGGAGTGCGTTTTCCTGCAGCTGGAGGAATTGTTGAATACCTTGTACAAGGCCTGGGCGTAAATGTGGCCTCTGGAACAGCAAGTCTGCTGTTCTATCTGGCCGGTTTGGTAGGCATGTCTCTGGTTGCCAAAGCATTTGGCAGTTATGGCGCTGTTTTTTTCCACTATTCGGTGCCCACACTGCTACTGTCCTGGCCTTACTTATTTTATTGTTGCTGGGGATCATCAATTACAGGGGGCCAGGAGAAGTGGCAAAACTGGAAAACCTGATTGTGCTGTTAAAACTGCTCGTATTGATTGGCCTGGGTTTGGGGGGACTGATGGTAATGGACCCTGCAATGATTGCACCTGAAACATATCCCCCTGTGCGCAATATCTTTTTTTGTATTTCCATCACTTTTTTTGCCTATACCGGCTTTAGTGTGATTACCAATACGGCCGAAGATATGCCCAACCCCACCCGTACCCTGCCCCGTGCGATGCTCACAGCCATCTCTTTGGTTATTGTGGTTTATGTGGGGGTATCCCTGGCAGTTTTTGGGAATTTACCCGCTCAGGAAGTTATCGCTGCCAAGGACTATGCCCTGGCAGAAGCGGCAAAACCCATTTTCGGAGATTGGGGCTTTCAGTTTGTGGCTATCGCTGCCCTTATTTCTACGGCATCAGCCATCAATGCAAGTCTTTATTCGGCTACTAACATCTCTTATCAGCTGGCCAAAGATGGCGAATTGCCTGCTGAATTTGGAAAGCCTATCGGGCACAGCCGCGAAGGGATGCTCATCAGTGTTGGGGTAGCAGCCATCATGGTACTCTTTTTTAATCTGGAGCAAATAGCTGCTGCTGGCTCCCTTTCGGTATTGCTGGTACATGCTGCCATGCACCTCGGCCATTTGCGCATCATCCGAAAAACCGGAGCATCTGTATTTCTGGTGACAGCGGCCTTACTGGCTACCCTGGCAGCCATCGTGCTGGGCGCGATTTACCTGAGCCAAAAAACCCCTTCCACACTCTGGATCATTGGCGGCTTTGTGGGGATGGCCCTGTTGCTCGAATTACTCCTGCGAACCTTCAAAGGTAGAATGATTCAAAAACGTTTCCCTGAATGGTGAACATATTTCTGGATATTCCTTCCATTCTTTCCGGAAATAAAACGCCCATGAATGCCAGGGAGTATTCACTCAACGTAAAAACACCCCCTCCTACCGAGGCTGGCCACTGCCCTGCCGAAAATCCACTGCCAATCCCTGGAGTTTGACGTAAGTTTACAGGGGAAGACAAATTTCTCCCACTCGTCAAACCCTTAATACCTGAAGATATGTTACCTTATCAAAACTGGTGGATTGTAACCCTCAAGGGAGTCTTACTGCTTGTCCTGGGCGTATGGATTCTCATGACTCCCCTGGCCTCCCTGTTGGGAATTGTGCTGTTTTTGGGTGCCATGATCTTTGTAGCAGGCATCATTTATACCATCAATGCCATTGCCTCCCGCAAATACAATGATCAGTGGGGCTGGTACCTGGTAGAAGGCATAGTGGACGTAGTATTTGGCCTTATTTTGATGGCTAATCCGGCTATTACCCTGATTGTATTGCCCTTTTTGCTGGGATTCTGGACCCTCTTTGGGGGCATCATCCAAATTGGCGGTGCCTTTTCCCTCAGATCAATGGGCCTGAAATCCTGGTGGGTGGTGTTCGTTGGTGGTATGCTCACAGCCCTGCTGGGCTTTGCCATTATCATGCATCCCCTCATTTCTTCCGTGCTCATTTCTGGCCTCATTGGCCTGACCTTCATCCTGTTTGGCCTGCTGTACATCGTCGTTTCTTTCGGCCTGAAAAAGCTGCTTGGAAACGCCTAGATGTTCCCTGACTGTACCCCCCCCCGGCCGCCCAAAGGGCGGCCGTTTTGCCTTGCCCCTCACACCTCTATGCCAAATACCTGCTTCACCACCATGCCAATGCCAAAGGACACCGCCGCCACTCCCAGGGAGATCAGGGCCATTTCAAAAAAGCGTTTTTTAAAAGAAATGGCCTTGGCCACGGAAATGTAATACGTATAGCCGGCAATGATGACCACCGTGGTGGCCAGCATGCTGGCCAGGGCAAGGTAAGGATCGTTTTGCAACAAGTAGGGCAGCACCAGCAGGGCTACCGTGAGAATATAAGACACACCGGTATAAATGGCCGCTGTAACCGGGTTGAGCTCCTCTTTTTCTTCCTCCTCCCGCGACGACAAATAGCCCGAAGCCGCCATGGACAGCGAGGCGGCAAAGCCCATGATGAGGCCCGTAATGCCCACTATCCTGTTGTCGGCAAAGGCCAGCGTAAGGCCCGCCAATGTACCGGTAAATTCCACCAGGGCATCATTCAGCCCCAGTACAATAGAACCTGCATACACCAGGCGGTAGTCGTGCAAAATATCGATCAGCTTTTCTTCGTGCTCCAGTTCTTCCTCCTTCAGCTTCAGGGCTTCGGGGTAGTCTTTGGCTACCGCATCATAAAACTCCCCGGCCTCAGATTCTCCCATCTCCATCAGGCGCAACGAAAACGACAGGCCAAAAATGCGCGCCAGCAACAGGTGTAGCCATACCTTAAAGCCATTGGGCCGTAATTCCTGGCCACTGATTTTTTGCCAAAAGTGATAATGCTCCAGTTCCTGGGCGGCAATCTCCTGCAGCGTAGCAGCATTTTGGGGGTCCTTTGCCAGTTTGGCCAGCCGGGAGTAAATGACATGCTCCGTAATTTCGTTGCGTTGTTGGGTGAGAATATTCATGTGGAAGGTTCTTTGGGGTCAAATATACAAAAGCCTTTTCAGCTACTGCTGAAAAGGCTTTGAACAGATATGGGAACAAAGTGAAGATGCTGATTTTTACAAGCTCAAAAGCCCGGAGAGCTTAATTGGCAGTCTGCAAAAAGGCAATGATTTTGTCTTGCTCCTCATGAGTGAGGCATACCAGCAGCAGAAACAGCAAGCCCTTTTGTCCGATAGATATGTTTTTGAACGGTTTCATAGCTCTATCTTTGCTTCAACAGTAGAAATCAGGCCAAATAGTTCCAGTGAGTAAGGTCAAGCGCAGACATGATTTTTGTCAATGCCCGAATGACTTTTACCAGGGAAAAGGCGCAGCAGCCTGCCTGTACCCATAGTTGCGTGAAGAATTTTGCGTATATTGGCGTTTTGGCCACATTCCGGCAAACCATCTTACCCTTCAAACCCGCAAACATGTCCAGCACTCCCAGGACCACCGCCCCTTTTGGCCCCATCGCCCTTACCTTTTCAGGAGGGGGCTACCGGGCAGCCGCCTTTCACCTCGGCAGCCTCTCCTACCTGCACCACCTGGGGCTACTCACCGATGTGGAAATTCTTTCTACCGTATCGGGTGGCAGCATTGTGGGGGCCGCTTATGCCCTCTCGCTCAAAGCAGATGAGGCATTTGAGGATTTTTTCCACCGCTTCTCCGGCATCATGCTCAAAGCCAACCTCATTTCGGGCGCTTTGAACAAACTGGGCCAACCGGCCCCGCATACCTATGCCGCTTACCACAACCTCATCACGGCCCTGGCTGCTACCTACGATGAGGAGCTCTTCCACGGTGCCCGCATGAATGTGCTGTATGAAGGAGAAGACATCCACCTAAAAGAGATCATTTTCAATGCCGTCGAATTCAAAACCGGGGTGGCCTTCCGCTTTCTCAAAAGTGAAGACGATCAGGCCATACCCGGCAACCATTTCCACCCCATTACCACCGAAGCCCTCAAACAATGCCGCATAGCCGACGTCGTGGCGGCTTCCTCCTGTTTTCCGGGCATGTTTGAACCCCTTATTTTCCCCAACGACTTTCACTGGCCCCAGGCAGAAGTGCCCCTGGCCCTGCAGCAAAAGTGTGAAGACCCCCTGCCGCTCATGGACGGCGGCATTTACGACAACCAGGGCATTGAAAGTGCCATGCTGGCCATCCGCCGCCAGCAAAAACTCTGGCATGCCCCCGACTACCCCGGCCTGGTCATCGTGTCGGATACCGACCAGCCCAACCAGAATATTTGCAGTGTTCCTCCTCCCGAAAAAAAACCAAAAGGCCTCAAAATCAGAGAGCTGAGGTGGCTGACCTATGCATTTGGCGCCCTCTCATCCCTTTCTTTCGTTTTTCTGCTGCTGCAACTGATGCAGCGCATCCGCCACGACCAAATCAACTGGCTGGGCGACTCCCTGGCCTTTCTGCTTCCCCTGCTGCTTACCGCCCTGATCCCTTTTGGGCTGGTGTGGATGTTTCGGAAAATAAAAGTGCTCAAAAAGCTGGCACGCACCCAGGTGCCCCAGCTGGACGAAGACGACTGGAAAAGTTTTAACAAGCTGACCATTGAGCAGTTGCTCGATATGTTTGACCTCCGCATCAACAGCCTGCTGGCCATGAGCAGCGAAGTATTTTTGCGGCAGGTGCGCCGCCTCATGTACCGCGACCTGTACGAAGACCAGACCTTCAAAGGCAAACGCGTATCCAACATGATTTTTGAAACCCATGCCAACCCTTCAACTATTCCCTGGCTCAAAAGCTCGCCCAAACTCCAAGCCATCACCGAAGCAGCCACCTACATGCCCACCACCCTGTGGTTTCACCATCCGCGCGAGCTGGAACACCTGCTCATCAGCGGCCAGGCCACCCTCTGCCTCAACCTGCTCGACCGCATTCTGCTCAGCCACGGTGATGACCCCACCCAGTATCCTCCAGCCATCCGCAACCTATTTGAGCAGGCCAAAGCCGACTGGGCCCGCTTCCAGACCGACCCCCACTGGCTGCTCAAAGACATGGGCATGCAGCCCCTGCCCGCAGACGAAGCTCCGCCTCTGCCGGAACCTCAGTTGCAGCAGTTGGTCTGATGGGGGGGCTGTTAACCTTCAACGTTTTCCATCTCCAATATCTGGCCATCAACTTTTTGAATGAGAATATTGTAGGCCGCATAGCCCAGACTTCCTTGCTGATACATGTTCAGGTATTGTTCTTTTTGCTTCATCAGCAAGCTCCTTTTTACTTGAAAAAACTCTTCTATGATGATGGCCTCCTTTTCGAGTTGAATTTTGTCCAATGCAGAACGGGCTTTTGCCATCATCCCCAAAAATTCATTTTCCAACTGGGTTGCACTATCTTCATGGATCCTCTTTTTAGTTGCCAGCAGCCTGATTGCCTCAATGGATTCTGCCATCACACTGGTTTCTGCCTTAGCAACTTCGTAGGCCGTGAGGTCTTTTTTCACCCCAACCACTTTTAAAAGCTTGACTACGGGCAGCATGCTCAGCCCCTGTACCAAAATAGAAAGCAACACTACACCAAACACCAGGGCCACAATCTGGGCTTTATAGGGCAAAGAAGTCGGAATACTCAAGGCCAGGATCATGCTCAACGCGCCCCGAATGCCTGCCCATCCCATCACCATACTCCAGGAAAAAGGAAACTTTAAGCGGGTCAATCTAAAAATTCCCCAATTGCCCAGCATGACCACATAGCGGGCAATGAGGACCGAAAAATAGGCCAGCAGCACCAATGGCCAGAGCTGAAATAAAATGGACATATCAATGGAAAAGCCAATTAACAAGAAAATCAGAGAGTTGAGGGCAAAAGATACATACTCCCAAAAGGACTCTGTAGCAATTCGAATGGATGGAAAGGCGATGTTGTTCAGCGCCCTGTTCCCACATACCAGGCCCGCTGCAACGGTACTCATTACGCCCGATACGCCAAGCTGATCGGCAACCAGAAAAGAGCCATAAGCAGCAATCGTTGTAATGGTAATCACCACCATGGCATCATCCAGTTTTGACATCACCAAATCAGCCAGGAAGCCAATGGTTACGCCAATCAATAGTCCCAGGCCAACAATTTTAAAAAAATCAAGTGCTGCTACTCCTACTCCTCCCAACTCCCCCTGGATCAATTGCAGGGCCAAAATAAAGATGACGATGGAAGTGCCATCATTGAGCAGGCTCTCCCCTTCTATGAGTATTCGCAGCCGCCGGGGGGCACCCAATTGCCTGAACAAGGCGACTACCGCCACAGGATCCGTTGCGGCCACCGCAGCACCAAATAAGATCCCTACCGGCCAGGTAATGGAGGAATCATGCAAAAACTCTACACTAGTAGCCACAAACACTACGGCGGTGAAAAAAGTGGACAAAATGACTCCGGGAACCACCAGCGCAATAAGGGTCCAAAAGTCTTTAAGTAAATCGGAAATTTTCAAGTGTACCGCTGCTTCGAAAATGAGCCCGGGCAGGAAGATCGCATACAGCAATTCCTGGGTGAGTTGGGGCGGATGGAAAATATGAATAGCCCCGATCAATAGGCCAACCCCAATTAATGCCACCGTGTAGGGCAGTTTTAGCCGCTTGGCCAGTAAGGTCACAGCAGAGGCAATGATAAACAGGATCAGAATAGAAGTTTCGTATTGCATGGGCAAATATTTGTGCCCCCTTCGGAAGGGGGGAATGATATGCTGAATGCCTGTTTGTTAACCTTCCCGCACAATCAACACCGGGATTTTTACTTTGTGTCGCACCGAATCAACCGTCGTACCAAAAATGAGATCCTTGAAAAAACGGTGACCATGTGCCCCCAATACCAGCAGGTCAGCGCCAAAGGTATTTACTGCATGGGGAATATTTGTTTTGGGGCTGCCAAAACCCAGATAAGTCTCAATCTGAAAGCCTTTGGCCCGGATTTCCCGGGCATAGTCTTCAAGCCTTTGCGCATCGTCAGCCGTTTCTTTGTCGCGTATTTCATCGCCCAGTAAAATCGCCCCTGCAGATTCCACCACGTGTATGAGCAGGTATTGGGTGCCTGGCACCCCCATCGACAAGGCGTACGCGAGGGTTTGCTTGTCGATATCACTAAAATCTATGGCAACAGCAATTTTCCGAAATCCTTTCTGAGCATACTGCTCAATGGCCTCTCGCTCGGCATGGAGGTGGGATTGGGGCTCCTGAAGCAACGATTTTACAAAAGGAGCAAAGGTGACATACAGTAGCAATCCGCCGGCTCCCGCAGCTAAAGGCACCACCGTAAGCCAAAGCAGGTAAGGACAAGCAGAGCCGGCGATCCACGAAGATAGTTCATCCACCACCAATTTTACATTGAGCGCTACAATGATGAGGGCCACCGTCCAGGAAAGCACCTTCACCACAAGTCCTATGGCTAGTTTTCCCATGCGTCGGCGATCACTCACAAAATGGATCAAGGGGATAATGGCAAAACCCAACTGCAAGCTCAATATCACCTGGCTCAAAATGAGCATTTCGCCCGTTACCTCTTCCCCCAAAAGCGTAATGGCCAGCACAGCGGGCCCAATAGCAAGCGCACGCGTGATCAGCCTGCGTATCCAGGGCTGAATGCGCAAGTTGAGGTAGCCTTCCATCACAATCTGGCCCGCCAGCGTGCCCGTCAGGGTGGAGCTTTGGCCTGCTGCAATCAAGGCTACCGCAAAAAATATGGGGGCCAGCTCAGACCCCAGCAGGGGCTGCAAAAAACGGTGGGCATCCTGGATTTCGGAAACATCATACATGCCTACCCGGTAAAAAGTAGCGGCTGCCAATACCAGAATGGCCGCATTGACAAAAAAAGCCATATTCAGGGCCACCGCCGAGTCGATAAAATTGAACCTCAATGCAGCTTTCGTGTCTTTGAGGCTATTCGAAAATTTGCGCGATTGTACCAGCGACGAATGCAGGTACAGGTTGTGTGGCATAACGGTAGCCCCGATGATGCCAATGGCAATGTACAGCGCCGATTCGTCAGGTATGCGAGGAATAAAGCCCGTCACCAACTCCCCCATTTCCGGTTTAGCCAACACCATCTCTACCAGAAAAGCCACCCCAATAATGCCAATCAGGGCCAGGATGAAAGCTTCTATCACCCGCATGCCCCGGTGAATAAAAAACAACAACAAAAACGTATCTAAAAAGGTCAGCAATACTCCCCACAACAATGGCAGGCCAAACAGCAACTGCAGGCCAATGGCCATGCCCAGCACTTCGGCCAAATCGGTGGCGGCAATGGCCACCTCTGCCAACAGGTAAAGAATAAAGTTGACAAATGGGCTGTAGGTCTCTTTGGAAGCCTGTGCCAGGTCCCGCCGCCCCACAATGCCCAGGCGGGTGCTCAGGCTTTGAAGCAGCAGCGCCATTAAATTAGACATCAGCAACACCCAGATCAGGGCATAACCATACCGGCTACCACCCGCAATATCGGTTGCCCAGTTGCCGGGATCCATATAGCCCACACTCACCAGATAGGCGGGGCCTACAAAAGCCAAAAGCTTGCGAAAAAAACCTTTCTTCTGGGTATCTATAGAGGCATTGACTTCTTCCAAAGAAGGATGAATAGGCTCATGCATCTGATTGGTCATTCATTAAATGAATAGAAACCGCTAAAGTAAAGAAACTTCCCGGTATTTTGCTATGCGCTCTGTGAGCAAGCGGGCATTCCTGGAGGGTTATTCCCTGATGCTGGCCTTTGGCAAACTTCCCTTAGGGTTGGCTTGTTCAAAAAACCAATGGGGCACAGCAGATGTCCGCCGTGCCCCATGTTCAAGTGAAATCATATCCCTGCTGCCTACCGGATCAGCGTAACCGTACCCGAGCGCGTAAAGGCCGTGCCATCCTCTCCCTGCCCGTTGATGAGGAACACATACACGCCTTCCTGCACGTGCTGCCCTTTGTAGGTGCCGTCCCAGCCATCATCCAGGTTGAGCGTGCGGAAGAGCAACTCGCCCCAACGGTCGAAAATGAGCAGTTCGGCATTGCGCAGGTTGGGTACAAACACCCTGAACAAGTCGTTGTGTCCGTCGCCGTTGGGCGTAAAGGCATTGGGCGTAAATACCAGCGGCGCAAAGGTTACGCAAGACTCATTCGAAAGCGACTGGCTCGACAAGCCGCCGGCCTCCGTGGCTCGCACCCGGTAACAATAGGTGGACTGGTTTAGGCGGCTGATGTTGTCGGTAAAGCTGCGCACATTGCCCGGCACAATCTCAATCAGCTCCCAGCTTTGGGTGGACTCATTGAAAATTTCAATTTCATAATTCAGCACCCCAAGCGGCCACTGGCTATAGTGGTTCCAGTTGAGCAGAGGATCTTTTACTGTGAGGGAGGTGGTGAGCAAAATAGAACGCCCGTGCATACCCGCTGGGGTGAGATCCCCACAACTGTCGATGGCAAAGACGCGGTAGTAGTAAGATTGCTCATCCACCGCCACAGCCGTATCGGTAAAGGTGGTGGTGTTCAGGGCAAAAGTACCCAGTGAATCCCACACACTGCCATCTATAGAGCGCTCCACGTAATAGCTGTCGGGTTTGTAGCCAGTATAGGGCTCCCATTCAACCGACACAAAGGTATCGTTCACCACCGTGGCGAACAGCATATCCACCGGCTCTACCGGCTCGGAATGCAAGGGCGCGCTCGCGCTGATGTCGCTGTAAGAAACCTCCGAAGTATCTGCCGCATTAATGGCCATTACGCGGTAGGTAATGCTGTCGCGGCAGAAGGTGGCCGTATCCGTAAAGCTGAGGGTGCTGCCCGAAACGCTGCCAATAAAGCTGGCCGTGCCCAGGTCGTAGGAATCCACCCGGAATATCTGGTAGGCAGCCACATTGAAGCCTATGTAGGGCGTCCAGGCCAGGTCGATGGCATCCAGGTCGGGCGAAGCCGTAAGCTCAATGGTGCAGTGCTGAGGCGTAGCACTCAGCAAAGAAAACTCTTCGCAGGTATTTTGGACCAGTACCTGGTAGCAATACACGTTCTGCGAACAATCCAGTGCGGGGTCGTGGTCCAGGTATTGGGTCATAAGCTGGTCGCGAAGGGTATCCAGGGCTACGGTTAGTCCGTTGGGATCCGTGCGGTACACCACATACGACATAAAGTCGGTCAGCTGGTAAGGCTCCCAGAATACACTCACACTGGTATCGCTTTCCACACTCACCCTGCGCATGCTTAAAGGCGGCGGCACCACCCGCTGGTTGATACTTACCGATATAACCTCCGAGCTGTCGGGGCAGCCCAGGGCATCGGTGACCACCAACTGCACCAGAAAATTCCCCGGCTCCGAGAAAGGCATCACAATGCTGTCCACCGCCAGCGAACTGACGCACTGCGTCAGGTTGGAAGCACTGTCGGTAATGCACCACTGGTAATTGGTGATGGTGGTATCGGTGAGGGTGCCCGTAGAGCGGAAGGTGATGTCCACGGGATTGCAGCCCAGTAGTGCACTGGCCTCCAGGGCCGCCTCCGGGTGCCGCAGGTAAATGTAATCCTGTTTGGTAATGGTATCGGTACAGCCCACCACATCCCGTATCACCATGGTCACCGTAAAGCGGCCGTCATCCAGGTAGGTGTGGGTGGGGTGTTGAATGGAATCCCCCAGGCCGGGACCGTCGCCAAAGTACCACTCCCATTCCAGCACGGCAGGCCCCGTACTCAGGTCGGTAAAGTCAATGTCGATGGGCGAGCAGGCCAAGGTATCCGAAGCCACAAAATCAGCCACAGCCCCCGAAAATGCCTCAAAAGTAGTGCGCGCCGAGTCCACACAACCCACCGAGTCGGTCACCAGCAGGTCGATGGTATAAAGGCCGGGCGTCTGGAAGGTATGCACCGGGTTTTGCACCACCGAAGTATCTCCGTCGCTAAAGCGCCAAAACCAACTCGCCAGGGAGGTATCGCCGGGCACCGTGGCGTCAGCCAGCCCCAGATCAAAAGGCGCACATCCGATGGTATCCGACTGCGCAATGGCTGCATTGGGCGGCGCAATTACGCATACCGTAGCAGCACTGTCAATGGCAAAAGGACATCCCTGAAAATCCTGCAACAAAATAAAGGGCACAAAACAACCAGCATTGTTGTAGGTATGGGTGAAAATGGTGGTGTCCTGTACCACACTGTCACCCACTGCATTCATCTGCTCTACATTGCCGTCGCGGTAGTCGGCAGTAATGGTTACCGCCTTGGTCGAATATACAATGATCTGTATTTCTTCTCCCAGACAAATGGTAGAAGCAGGCAAAATCTCAAACGTCCCCACCGGCCCGTCTATTTCCACATAATCGGGGCGGGTGAGTTGGTCGGTACAGCCGTCTTCATGCACCAC
>RFHT01000095.1 GCA_003696835.1 Bacteroidota bacterium | reverse complement strand
CTGCTGGACCAGGCCACCGCCCTGCAGCTGAGGCAGGAAGTAAACACCGCCAAGGCCTTCCTGGCCAAAGGCTTGCTCTATGCCGCCGCCTCCGACTACGGCCGGGCACGCCACAATTATGAGCAAGCCATAGAAGTATTGGAAGCCCTGGGCAACTCGGGAAAACTACTGGCTGCCTGCTACAAAAACCTGGGCAAGATCTACACCCGCCTGGGTGATTACAGCCGGGCCATAGAGCTATTTGAAAAAGACCTGTTGCTGGGCCTGGGAGCCCGCGACTCCATCAAAGACTACATTGAGCTGGCCAATATTTATGAGCTGACCAATGAACCCGAACGGGCCATCCTCTACTACGAGCAGGCACTTACCTTTGAGGGAATAGGGGAAGTACAGCGGGCCGTTATCCACGCCAACCTGGCCGATATGTGGCTGGCGCGTGGCCAGGCTGCCAAAGCCGGCGCGTACCTGCAGCAGGCGATGAATGTGTTTGAAGCACTTCACCAGCACTATCCTCAGGAAGCAGCCTACTACCTCTACAGCACTTGCATGATTGCCGGCAATCGCTACCTGCTGCAAAAAAGCTGGCAGCAGGCTGCCCTCGCTTACGGGCAGGCCATGGCCTATGCCCGTGAGTCCTTTGGGGGAGAAGGAGGCAGGGAAATGGCCAAAATCCACTACCTCAATGCCCAACTGGCCATTGCCCAAAAACAATACGAACAGGCCCTGGGCCATTGCGATGAAGCTCTCAAATGTCTGATCCCCTCTTTTGAGCCCGCTGGTGTGGCCACGCTGCCCCCAGCCAGAGATTTATACCCCGAAAATGCCTTAATGGAAGTGTTTTCGGCCCGGGCAGAAGCCCTGGAGGGCATGTATGAGCAGACATTGGAGCCAGAGCTGCTCAAAGCCGCTTATGCCTGCTACCCCCTGCTGATGGAAGTAGAGGATTTGTTCAGGAAAAACTACGAATCGGAGGGCTCCGAGCTGCTGCTGGCAAATGAAAACCACCTGCACAGCGAGGTGGCCATTCGCATGGCCCTGGAATTGTACCGCCTCACTGATGAGGAAGACTATCTGCACCAGGCTTTTGGCTTTGCTGAGCGCAGCAAGGCCTGGGCCTTGCATGAACTGCTGCGCGATGCCGCTGCCAAAGCCGAAGCAGGCATCCCAGCTGCTGTGCTGGAGCAGGAGCGCACGCTCAAGCGCCAACTCATGGGCTATGATGCCCAAATACTGCAAGCTGCCGGCCAGCCCACTATGGTGGCCGGCCTCAAGGCCGAAAAGTACCGCCTCAAAAGCCGTTTCGACCGCTGGATTGATTCCCTGGAATTGCATTACCCCAAATACCACCAGGCCAAATACCAGCTCAGCTACGCCTCCCTCCATGAGGTGCAGCAGCAGCTGCTGCAAAACGATCAGGCCCTGATCGAATATTTCTGGGGAGCAAACAGCGTGTATGCCTTTGTGATTTGCCGCGATACCTTTGTGGTGCGCAGGCTGGGTGATACCCCGGCACTGGCCGGGCAGGTGCGCGAATTTTACACGCTGCTGCAGCAGCCACAGCAGGTTGGCCCTTACCGTCAGCTGGCTTTTAAGCTGTATCAGCAACTGCTGCTACCCTTGCAGCAGGCCGTTGGCGGACTGCCCCGCCGCTGGCTGGTCGTGCCCGACGGCATGCTGGGCTACCTGCCCTTTGATGCCCTGCTGCTCACTGAAAGTGGCCATTCTCCTAAAAATTTACAATACGTTATAAATAATTACACTGTTAGTTATGCGAATTCTGCCAGTTTACTGCGGGAAATACAGACCCGGCCCAGGCAGCGGCTGCCCCACAACTTCCTGGGGGTAGGGCCGGAGTTTGGGCCACCCAGCCCGTACAGCCTGCTGGCCTACAGTCGGGAGGAACTCAAGGAAATACGCCAGACCTTGAAAGGAGGGACCCTGCTGTTGGGCACCCAGGCCAGGCGTGACCGCTTTATGCAACTGGCCAGCCAGTACCGGGTGTTGCACGTCTCCAGCCATGCTGCGGTGGACGATGCCGACCCCCTGGCTTCCTGGATTGCCTTTTGGGAAGACGACAGCGCCGTGGCGCAGCTACAGGTGCGCGACCTGTATGGCATGCAGCTTCCGGCCGATATGGCGGTACTGGGGGCCTGCCAGACGGCTTATGGGCACATACAGCAGGGCGAAGGAATTATGAGCCTCGCACGGGGATTTACTTATGCAGGCTGCCGCAGCCTGATCACCACCCTGTGGGAAAGCAACCATTGGTCCACCCACCAGCTCATGCAGCAGCTGTATGTACAGCTGGCGGCCGGGCATACCAAAGACGAAGCCCTCAGGCAGGCCAAGCTGGCCTATATCTACAGCGAGCAGGTGGACAAGCAAGCCGCCCATCCCTATTACTGGGCTGCTCCCGTAGCCATAGGCGAAATGAAGCCCCTGGATTTGGATGCGGGCTTTTCGTGGCTTTGGAGCCTGGCTGGGCTGGCGATATTGGTTGCGGGCTACGGGGCCTGGAGGCGGGTACGCAGGAGCTGAGCCCCACCGGCAAAGGAGAACGACCTACCTTTTCGATTCGGAGGTGCCTGCTTCCTCAGTCACATCACTCCACAGCCACCGGAGGGAAGCCGGCAGAATTGCCCCGCCGTGTTTGCCATTATGGCCTCCCGTTCCTCCCACAAATTGGTAATCATAGCCCTTGTATTTCAGGGCAGCCTCCATTTGCAGATTGGCCAGCCACCAGTTTCCAAAAAGATTGTCCAGGTCATTGGAACCATCCTGTAAAAAGACCTTGATGTCTTTTTTAGGCGTACTGCGAATGAGGTAAGGATACACATGCCCGCCCCTTATATTGGTAAAACTGCCAATGTGACTCAGCACCTTGTGGAAATAATCAGGCCGTTGCCAGGCAGCGGTAAAGGCACAGATTCCTCCTGAGGAAAGCCCACAAATGGCATGCATGCGAGGATCCTCACTGAGGTTGTATTGTTTGGCCACTTCGGGAATGAGTTCTTCCGTCAAAAATGTAACATAGCGGTCGCTCAGCTCATCGTATTCACTGGATCGGTTGCCGCTGCGGAAGGGGTTTTCGGGCAGCTCTGCCTGAAAGTTACCCGGATTGACAAACAGCCCGATGGTTACGGGCATACCTTTTTGGTGAATGAGGTTATCGAATACAGTGGGCACGCGAAAATCCCCTTCGGGCTTCACATAGGCATGCCCGTCCTGAAACACCATAAGGGCAGCGGGTTTTTTCGGGTCATACTGGGCAGGTACGTAGAGGTAATATTCCCGAAAAGTACCTTTATAGAGGCTGCTTTCCCAGAAATGTTTACTGACCGTTCCCTTCGGCACATCGGGCTGTGGGTAGGAGTCGGGGCCCAGGGAGTAAGTTTCTTCCTGGGCATGCAGCAGGCTGGTGCTCAGCAGCAGGCAGCACAGCCACATAGCAGGTTGGAGCAAGTTCATAACATAGTGGATTAGGTTTTGGAATAATCCCTAAAGTAGTAACTTTTTGGACAATGAGCCAGGGAGCACCCAAAACACAGCGCCCCGGCAAAGCTGCCGGGGCGGTAGGTTTTTATACAAGCGGAAAAAGCACCTTGCTTTACTCCTTTATTGCATTTGAAATTAATAAGCCGAAAAGGCTGGTATGCGTGCTGGCTGTAGCAGGTTGTTTTTGCGCGTGAGCTCACCTGCAGCACGAAACAGCAGGTCCATACGCTTATGGGGCGTGAGTACATCCTTGTAAGCCTTGAACTTGATGTCCAGCACCTTCAGTAGATTGTAAACCTGCTTACCTTCAAGCAGTTCATCATACAGCTTCGTCAATTGCTCATAAAACTCCGTGTAGGCATTCAGCTTTTGGTAGGCGGGTTTGGTATTGGTATCGGGGTCATCAAAACCCAGCAATTCTCCTATGCCAATTTCATAAATGGGCCAGGTGTCATCCAGGTAATGCATGAGGGTAGTAACCAGCGAAAAGTGTTTAGCGCGGTATTTTCCCTTCATGTGGATGCCAAACAAATGCTGTGAAATTTCCACCGCATCCAGTTCTTCCTGGGCCTTTTGCCCTTCCAGCACTTCAAAAAAGCGCTGCTGTATGGCTTTGGTAATGCGGTTCAGCTTAAATTTATGCAAATTCTTGAAGCGATCCTGGAAGTCTTCATCTTCACTTACATCCACTTCGTGCAGGCGGGACTTCAAGTATTGATACTCGCTAATCTGGTCTTCCTTGATATGGTCAATAATGGCGCCTCCATTAGCGAGGAGCAATTGCTGTATGTTGTGAATCATCATCATAAAAAAAATATATTGAGAATTTTGAATGCAAAAAATCAGCTTGAAGCCTTGGTCGAAGGCTAGCTATTGAAACGCTTTAAAATGAGGGTGTTGTAGAACCCGCTTTTTAATAAACACGTGACTAACCTGGAGATGTTGGCGGTGGTTATGGGTCAAAAAAAGAAGAAAGCAATGAGCAACAGATGGGCAAATATACACATAAAAAGCGGTTTCATATAGTTTGTGTACGGATTTTCTGAAAAAAAGTTATTTTGCAAAATAGAAGCATTGAAGCATTTGCACCCTTTAACATTTCATTATGCCAACATTTGCCGAATACGCCCACTACGACGCCACTGGCCTGGCCCGGCTGGTAGCAGAGAAGTCTGTAAGCCCCGAAGAATTGCTGGAAACCGCTATTGCACACATTGAGGCGCTGAATCCCCAGCTAAACGCGGTGATATACAAGATGTACGAGGAGGGTCGCCGACAGATAGCAGCCGGCCTGCCTGAGGGGCCTTTCCGGGGCGTACCTTTTCTGATCAAGGACCTGGAAATCACCTATGCGGGTTTTCCCTACTCCAAGGGGTGCAAAGCCCTGAAGACCTACATCGCGCCGGAAGACAACGAAATTATGCGGCGCTACAAGGCGGCGGGTTTTGTTACCCTGGGTAAAACCAACACGCCGGAGTTTGGCCTCACGGGCTACACTGAGCCCGAAGCCCATGGCCCCACCCGCAATCCCTGGAACCCTGCTCACATACCTGGTGGCTCCAGTGGGGGGTCGGCCGCTGCGGTGAGCAGCGGCATGGTACCCGTGGCCGCCGGCGGCGACGGTGGCGGTTCCATTCGCATACCGGCTTCCTGCTGTGGCATATTTGGCATGAAGCCTTCGCGCGGGCGCATCTCCATGGCGCCTGAGGGCGAATACTGGCAGGGCGCTGTGATGCAGCACGTGCTCAGCCGCAGCGTGCGCGACAGCGCCGCGGTGCTGGACGCCATAGCGGGGCCTGCCCCCGGGGATCCCTTTGTGATTGCCCCTCCGGTGCGGCCCTACCTCAAAGAGATTGAACGCCCGCCGGGCAGGCTGCACGTTGGCTTTACTACCCACTCGCCCCTGGGTACGCCCGTGGATGAAGCCTGTAAACAAGCGGTGCTCAAAGCGGCTGCCCTGCTCGAAGAGCTGGGCCACGAAGTGGAGGAGGTCCAGCCTGAATACGAAGGCATGGAGGTGGCCAAAGCTTATATGATGATGTATTTTGGCGAAGTAGCCGCAGCCATAGACGGGCTGCAGGATTACCTTGGCCGCAAGGCCACCCGCGCCGATGTGGAAACCCTCACCTGGACCCTGGGTTTGCTGGGCAGAACTTTTAAGGCCGGGGATTTTGTCAAATCCAAACAAAGCTGGAACCGTGCCGCCCGCGCCATGGGGCGCTTTCACCAGCAGTACGACTGTTACCTCACTCCCACCATTGCGGTGGTGCCGCCCAAAGTGGGGGAACTCCAGCCCAAAAAGAGCGAAAAGCGGCTCATGGAGCTCGTCAATGCCCTCAGCCTGGGCAATGTGCTCAAAGCTTCCGGCATAGTGGATAGGCTGGCCGTGGAAAGCCTCGCCCGCATGCCCTTTACCCAACTGGCCAACCTCACCGGCCAGCCAGCCATGTCGGTGCCCCTGTACTGGACACAGGAAGGCCTGCCGGTGGGCGTGCAGTTTATCGCTCCCAACGGCGACGAAGCCGGCCTGTTCAGGCTGGCTGCCCAACTGGAAGCCGCCGCCCCCTGGAAGGACCGGCACCCGCCGCTGTATGCAGCGGCTGAGCGCGAAGCTACTTCTTAAATAACGTGAGTTCGGGATGTTAAGCCGTGATTATCAATCGTTGATCTTTGATACGAATTTCGTACCTATTCAGCCCCCACAGGGTGAAAAAAAATTGCTGTAAGTCATTCATTTTCAATGACTTACGTTAACCACCTCCAGCTCCTCCTTGAAAAGGAGGAGAGTTCTCCGGGGCAGGCGGCGCAGCCGCCTGCGAACCTTCAACTCCCCTCCTTAGGCCTTGCGCGAGCGGCGTGG
>RFHT01000686.1 GCA_003696835.1 Bacteroidota bacterium | reverse complement strand
GAAGTGGGCGAACTGCTGGCTGGTTTTGAAACCTACCCCAACCCGGTGAGCGAAGTACTGTACGTCAACTTTGCCTCGCCCCTGGACAACTACCAGGTGCGATTGCTCAGCCCTTCTGGCGGCCAGCTGCCGGTTCGCTTTACTGAAAAGGCTGATACCCATTTTGCACTCGATACCAGAAGCCTGCCCAAGGGAGTGTACATCTTGCAGATTGAGCCCCCCGGCCTGCAGCAGACCTGGCAGCACAAAGTGGTGGTGCAGTAGATCTTGCAGCTATATAAGCTGAGTTGGATAATATGAAAAGATGCAATCCTGCCCGGATTTCCGGGCAGGATTTTTTATGCATTTTGGCCGGCTGTCGCTTCTACTTCAACGGTACTTTGCTGGGTGAGTTTTGCTATCTTATAGCCTGCAAAGCCTACAATCACGGTCATAATGGGGCTGAGGATATTGAAAAAGCAAAAAGGCAGGTAGGTAAGGGTGGCTACGCCCAGCACGGAGGACTGCACCGCCCCGCAGGTGTTCCAGGGGACGAGCACCGAGGTTACCGTGCCGGAGTCTTCCAGGGTGCGGCTGAGGTTTTGGGGAGCCAGGCCTTTCTGCTCGTAGTTTTTGGCAAACATGCGCCCCGGTACCACAATGGCCAGGTACTGGTCCGATGCAGTGGCATTGAACACCAGGCAGGTACCGGCTGTGGTGGCAATGAGGGAGCCGGTGGTTTTGGCCAGCTTCATGAGCGATTCGGTGATGCGTTCCAGCAGCTTGCCGCCTTCCATGATACCGCCAAAAATCATGGCGCATACGATGAGCCAGATGGTGCTGAGCATGCCTTCCATGCCTTTGGCAGTGAGCAGGTTGTTGACGATCTCATTGTCGGTAGCCAGGCTGGTAGAATTGGCCATGGCGTTGGTGACCGCTACGTAGGAAGCCCTGAGGTAATTGTCCTGTATGCCGGCGAGTTGTTTTACCGTTTCGGGCTGAAAAATAACCGCAAACAGGCCGCCCAGCAGGGTGCCGATGAACAGGGCCGGTATGGCGGGCATTTTTTTCACAATCAGCCATATCACCACCACGGGCACCAGAAAGAGCAGCAGGTTGATGTTGAAGGAGCTTTCAATGCTGGACATGAGGGGGTCAATGCCGCTGAGGTCGCCCCCGCCTGAGCTGCTGAAGCCGATGATGAGAAACAGAATGAGCGTAATGCTGATAGAAGGCACGGTGGTGATGGTCATGTACCGGATGTGGGTGAAGAGGTCGGTGCCGGCCACGGCTGGCGCCAGGGTGGTGGTATCGGAAAGGGGCGACATTTTGTCGCCAAAGTAAGCGCCGGAGATGATGGCGCCGGCTATGATGCCGGTGGACCAGCCCAGGGCTTGCCCTATGCCCAGCAGGGCAATGCCCACCGTGGCTATGGTGCTCCAGGAGCTGCCCGTGGCCAGAGAAACGATGGCGCTGACGGCGCAGGCGGCGAAGAGAAAAATAGAAGGAGAGAGAATTTTGAGCCCGTAGTACACCATGGCCGGGACAATGCCACTGATGAGCCAGGTACCCGCCAGCGAACCGATGAGCAGCAGGATGACAATGGCCGGCAGGGCCGACTTAATGCTGGACACAGCGCCTCCGAACAACTCATGCCAGCTGTAGCCCAGGCGTACAGCCACGATGGCAGCCACTGCTGCAGCCAGCAGCAGGGTGATCTGGTTGGCACCTCCCAGCGAATTGTCGCCGTAAATCATCACATTTATACCCAGAAGAATGATGAGAAAAATCACGGGAAGCAGGGCTTCCAACAGGCTGGCTTTTCGCTTGGCTTTTTTCATATAAGGAGGGGGTTTGAAGAATTTCCCCGCCCAATTTACGCGAAAAAAGTAAAATTGCTAAATTGGGGCAGCATGCACTCATCTTTCCACCCATGAAAAAGCGAATCGTCGTACTCACTGGCGCCGGCATCAGTGCCGAGAGCGGCCTGAAAACTTTTAGGGGAGCCGGAGGCCTGTGGGAGGGCCATGCCGTAACGGATGTGGCCACCCCCGAAGCATTTGCCCGAAATCCCGAACTCGTTTTGCGCTTTTACAACCAAAGGCGCGCCCAGCTCAGAGAGGTGGAGCCCAACGAAGGCCACCGCGCCCTGAAGCGCCTGGAAGAAAAATATGAGGTACACATCATCACCCAAAATGTGGACGACCTGCACGAGCGGGCCGGCTCTTCCAATATCCTGCACCTGCACGGCATGCTCCGGCAGGCACGCAGTGTGAAAAACGAACACCTCATCGTAGAAGTGGAGGGAGACATACAGCTGGGCGACCTGGCCGAGGACGGCGGCCAGTTGCGGCCCCACATTGTATGGTTTGGTGAGCCTGTGCCCAACATCGTGCCCGCTGCCCGCCTGGCTTCCCGGGCCGACCTCTTCATCATCATCGGTACTTCCCTGCTGGTGTACCCCGCTGCCGGCCTGCTGGACTACGTGCCCCTGCATGTGCCGGTTTATGTGGTGGACCCCAACTCCCCCGATGTTTTCAGCGGGCACCAGATCACCATGATTGCCGAAAATGCCAGCCTGGGTGTGCCCATGCTGGTGGACAAG
>RFHT01000685.1 GCA_003696835.1 Bacteroidota bacterium | reverse complement strand
GACAGGTGACAGGTGACAGGATATCCTGCATCTTGCATCTTGCATCTTGCATCCAGCATCCTGCATCTTGCATCCTGCATCTTGCATCCTGCATCTTTGCGCCTTCCTGAAAGTCGTTAGCCCCCGTTCTCATCTATCTTCCCCCCCTGAACTGCCGTCCATATTTCAGGTAGAGATATAGTACGTAGGTTTCGCGCCATGCTTTGAGGTGCACAGGTGGGAGCAGCACTTCTTTTTGCTGGCCCTGCTTGTTGAAAAAGGTGAGGCGTACTTCCTGTTCTCCGCTTTGCACCAGACCTTCGATGAGCTCGCTGAGGTTTTCACGCGAAAAGTGAATTTGTTCCTGCACCCAGTCACCCAGGTCCTGGCTGATATTGCGGTGTTCATACTGGGGAACTACCGGACTTTCCCAACTGCGTTCTCCTACCTGTACGCGAAAGTGGGTGTGGCCAAAGGCTTCGGGCAGGGAAAGCAGGGACTGCACATACAGCTCGCCTTCTTCACTGAGGTTGAGCTTAATCAAGGACTCATTCAGTAGTTTTTCGGGGGTTTGGTCGATGTGAATGTACCAGCCCACTTGCTGAAAAGGTCCCCTTGCCAGAGTGAAGCGGCTATGCAGCAAAGTTTTGACTGCAGGGTCTTGTTCGATCAGTTCAATGGGCAACTCACCCGTGGCCAGGCGCTGCAGATAGGTTTGCTCAATCTCCTGTTGCTTGCGTTGGGCTTCAGCCAATTCCCGCAGATGCTGGTTGAGGCATTGGGTGTCATAAACCAAAAAGGTTGACTCGGGGCTGAGTTCAACATAGGAAACGGTCTCCCCCAGGCTGGGGTCCATCGGCCGTATGCCCAGTTCACAGCCGGAGGGGGAGAGGGCCACATCCAAAATTTCCCAGCGCTCAGCCAGGGGCTTGTCCGGCAGGTGTAGGCTTTGGCCCAGCAGTTCGGATGCTCTGCGGGACTTTTCAGCTAAGACGTGCTGCTGGGTTTCCATTTCAAAAATGGCTTCAGTATGGAAAAGCGAGGGGAAATAAATGAGAAATTGGTCTCCAAATTCAAGTGCCCAATAATCAGCTGTTTTTTCCCTTACCCAAAAAGGACCGCGCAAATCTCCACTCAACTGCAGGGGAAGGAGCCCGGGGGAAAAAATGTATTTGCCTGCCTGAAAACTAGCAGGCTGTATGGGTTCGGGCGTTTCAGGACCCCGAAAGCGAAAAAAAACGGTGGGTTGGATCATGAGCTCCAGCGCATATACATTGCTGTCGGTGAGTACCACCTCCAGCCCGCCGGGCTCAGCAGCCGGCGATTTGAGCTCGGCCCGCGAAGCGGGCCGTAAATAGCGATAGTAGTACAGCTCATGCCTGGCAAAAGGATGGGCCTGCGAAGGTGCAGGAGCCGAAAAGGGGTTCGTAACGCTGGCTTGCGCAGCTCCCTGGCCCTGTGCAAAGCGGATGTACTCATCGGTGAGGTACAAAGCCTGACCCGCTTCAACCTCTTCCACCCGAAGGGGTTCCTCAAATAAAAATTGATAGTCGATGATGCAAGTGTCAAAAGATTGCCCAAAGCCATAAAAAACGGGGCTAAACAAGAGCACAAAAATCCCCACTAATCGGTAATTCCCCATGCCATCACGGTTTGAATGATTCTATGCAACCAAAACGGTACATGCTTCAGTCTTAGTATCATGGAGCAAAAACCAGGCCCATTGGTCGTCGAATAATTGAGCTGGTTGGCAGAAACGGGGGTGAGAATGACCGAATAAAGTTGGTGCAGAGCCAAAAAAGCTGTAAGATTTGGAGAGGAAGATAGGTTTATTTTTCTGGATTCGAGGAAACAAAGAAGCAAAGCGGGGAATACCATACTCAAGATGATGGAATTATTGATAGAAAACGTATCCAAGACCTACCCCAACGGGGTTCAGGCTCTGCGGGAAGTGAACCTGCGCATAGGCAGGGGCATGTTTGGCCTGCTGGGCCCCAACGGGGCGGGAAAATCCACGCTCATGCGCACCATTGCTACCCTGCAGGAACCCGACCAGGGGCGCATTAGTTTCATGGGCATAGACGTGCTGCGGCAAAAGGATGAGATACGTAAGCTTTTGGGCTATTTACCTCAGGAATTTGGGGTGTATCCCAAAGTCAGTGCGGAAATGCTGCTGGACCACCTGGCCGTACTCAATGGCATTACTTCACGCGCCCAGCGCAGAAAGGTGGTGGAAGCCCTGCTGCACAAAACCAATCTGTGGCAGGACCGGAAGAAAAAGCTGGGTGGTTTTTCCGGTGGCATGAAGCAGCGCTTTGGCATTGCACAGGCCCTGCTGGCCAACCCCCGCCTCATCATTGTAGATGAACCCACTGCCGGGCTGGACCCGGCCGAGCGCAACCGCTTTCTGAACCTATTAAGTGAAATTGGCGAAAATACGGTGGTGATTTTGTCCACCCACATCGTGGAGGATGTCAAAGAGCTGTGTACCGATATGGCCATCATCAACCACGGGCAAGTGCTCATGCAGGGCCATCCACAGGCGGAGCTGAACAAACTCAGGGGCAGGGTTTGGCGCAGGCGAATTGAAAAAAGCGAATTGCCGGAATATGAACAACAGTACCGCATCATTTCCCGCAAGCTCATTGCCGGCAAACCCGATATACACGTGCTGAGCGATGCCCCGCCCGGCGAGGGTTTTGAAACGGTGGCACCCGAACTCGAAGACGTGTATTTTACCTACATCAGCGGCATGCAGCAGGCTTTACCGGCCAGTTAGGGCTGCACTCCTTCTATTTAACTCCGCAACACCATGCTGTTCAACATATTTACATTCGAACTCCGCTACCGCCTGAGCCGACCCGCTACCTATATCTACTTCGGCATACTGTTTTTGCTGGCCTTTGGAGCCATTGCCTGGGAAAATATCACCGTAGGTGGGGGCACGGGGCAGGTGAAAGAAAATGCCCCCCTGGTGCTGGCCAATATGATGCTCATCCTGACGGCTATTCCGGGTTTTTTTCTGGCCTCGGCCATCATGGGGGTTCCTGTTTTGCGCGATTTTCAGCATGCTACACACGCCATGCTGTTTACCCGTCCCATCAGGAAACTGGATTACCTGGCCGGTCGCTTTCTGGGCTCCCTGCTGATAACCTGCCTGGTGTTCAGCGGCATGGTGTGGGGCCTGATGCTGGGCTCGGTCATGCCCTGGCTGGATGCCGAAAAAATGCTGCCATTCCATCTGTGGCATTACCTGCAGCCCATGTTATTGTTTGTGCTACCCAATGCCTTCATTGCGGGCAGCTTGTTCTTCATGGGGGGCACCCTCAGCCGCAGCATGTTTTTTGTCTTTATTCAGGGCGTGATTCTACTGGGCTTTTACATCGTAGCTGCCAACCTCATTTCCGAACTGGACAACAAAACCCTGGCGGCCCTGCTCGACCCCATGGGATTGAATACCACTGGAGTGGTTACACAGTACTGGACGGTGGCCGAGCGCAACAGCCTGCTGCTGGCACCTGAGGGCCTGCTGCTGGCCAACCGCCTCATCTGGCTGGGAGTGGCCTTGCTGGCCTGCCTGCTCACTTATTGGGGCTTTTCGTTTACCACCCATTCCAAAAAATGGTTTAACAGAAGAAAAAAACGCCTGCTGCAGCATGAGGCCGGCAAGGCAGTGGAGATTTCCCTGCCAGAGGTACAGCAGCAGCAGGGCCTGGCTACCTATTTGTTTCAAACCTTCCACCTCTCCCTGCTCTACCTTCGCGACATGGTGCTGTCTATTCCCTTTTTGGCCATTACCATTGTGGGTATGGTCATACTGGGGCTGGAGGCCGTGCAGTTTAACAGCATGTATGGCACGGAAGTGTATCCGGTTACGCCCCTGATGGTACAGCTCGTCAGTGAATCCTTTACCCTCTTCTTTATCGTCATCATTGTGGTGTATGCAGGAGAATTGGTTTGGCGCGAGCGCGACCTGCGCATGCATCAGATATACGATACCTTGCCTTTTCCCGATTTTGTGGGGCTGGTGAGCAAGTTTCTGGCCTTTGTGTATGCCCATGTGCTGCTGTTGCTCATGCTCATCCTCACGGGGGTAGTAATTCAGACCTTCAAGGGCTTTTACCAGTACGACCTGGGGGTGTACTTTTCCTATATGTTTTCAGAGACCTTTGCCTTTCTGGTGCTTTACACCCTGCTGGCCATGTTTATACAGGTAATGGTAAACCACAAATTTCTGGGCCATGCCTTTATGGTTCTGTTTTTTATCATTACGTATTTTGTGCTGGACGAAATGGGGCTGGAACACAACCTCTTTAAATTTGCCAGTGGCAGCCTGGGCAGCTATTCCGAAATGAACCATTACGGCCATTTTGTGGCGCCTTTTTCCTGGATGCAACTCTACTGGCTGGGTTTTGCCGCGGTGTTGTTTGCCTTGAGTGTGGTGTTTTCACTCAGGGGGACAGATGCCCTCATGCGCACCCGTATCAGGCTGGCGCGCCTGCGTTTCTCGCGCCCTGTGCTGGCCTTTGCGCTGGTGGCTTTTCTGGTTTTTAGCGCTTCGGGCTGTTTTGTGTACTACAATACCAATGTACTGAACGAATACCGCAACTCCGATGCACAAAAGGACCTGCAGGCCGATTATGAGAAAACCCTCAAGCAGTATGAGTACCTGCCACAACCCAAAATTGTGGAAAGCAAGCTGGAGGTGGATATTTACCCCTATCAGCGCGATTTTGAAGCAAGGGGTTTTTATTACCTCAAAAACAAAACCCCTGCCCCCATTTCCCGCATACACCTGCAGTACCATGCCGACCCCCAACTGCACATCCGCAGCCTCACCTTTGACAGGCCAGCCACTCTGGTGGAGCCCCATCCGCGCTTCCGCTATTACATTTATGAACTGGACAGCGCCCTGGCTCCCGGCGACAGCCTCAAGATGCAATGGGAAGTGGCCTTTGAAACCAAAGGTTTTGTGGAGAGTGGCTCCAACACCAATGTGGTGTACAACGGCACCTTCTTCAACAATACCTACTTTCCTTCTCTGGGCTATGAGCGCAGTTTTGAGCTGAGCGATAAAGACGACCGCAAGAAGCGCGGCCTGCCCGAACGTGAGCGCATGCGCGAGCGGAATGACCCCATTGGCCAAAAAATCAACCTCGTGGGCGACGATGCCGACCATATACGTTTCGAGATTGTGCTCAGCACCCATCCTTCCCAAATTGCCCTGGCACCCGGCTACCTGCAGCGGGAATGGCAGGAACATGACAGGCGATACTTCCACTACAAAATGGATGTGCCCATGTTCAACTTCTATTCCATTGTATCGGCCAACTATGAAGTGATGCGCGAAAAATGGACAGCGCCGGATGGTAAAGATATTCAGCTGGAAATTTACTACCACAAGGGACACGCCTACAACCTCGACAGAATGATGCGGGGCATGAAAAAATCGCTGGCGTATTACAGCCGCCATTTCAGCCCCTACCAGTACCGCCAGATGCGCATCATGGAATTTCCCCGTTATGCCACTTTTGCCCAGTCTTTTGCCAACACGGTACCCTTTTCGGAAGGAATTGGCTTTGTGCTGGACATCAACGAAGAGGAGCAGGATATAGACATGGCTTTTTATGTAACGGCACACGAAATGGCCCACCAGTGGTGGGGCCACCAGGTAACCGAAGCCCAGGTAAAAGGCAACGCCATGCTTTCCGAAACCATGTCGCAGTACTCGGCCCTTATGGTGATGAAGCACGAATACCCCGAGGAGATCATGCAGAAATTTCTGGCCCACGAGCTGGACCGCTACCTCAGCGGTCGTGCCGCCGAGCAGAAGAAAGAAATGCCCCTGGAGCGCGTGGAGGGGCAGGGCTATATACATTACCGCAAAGGCTCCCTCATCATGTATGCCCTGCAGGACTATATAGGGGAGGACAGTGTGAACGCAGCCCTGAGGCGCTACGTGCAGGACTGGGCCTGGCGCGAAGACCGCTATCCCACCACGGATATACTGCTGGACTATTTCCGGGCCGTAACCCCTGACAGCCTGCAGTACCTGATCACTGATATGTTTGAAACCATTACCTTGTACGAAAACCGGGTGCTGAACCCCACCTACCGGCAGCTGGAAGGAGGTGACTACGAAGTAAATATTCCCATAAGGGCCATCAAGTACCGGGCCGACAGCCTCGGAAATGAAACCCCCATCCCCATCAATGACTGGATAGACATAGGCGTGTATGCACGCAGCAGCCAGGGAAAAGACAGCCTCATTTACCTCCAAAAGCACAAAGTGCTTGCTGACAGCATGCATTTCAGGGTGCATACTAAGCTGCTGCCCCTCAAAGCTGGCATTGACCCCATCAACAAGCTCATCGACCGAAATCCCCGAGACAATACCGCCAGGGTGGTGGAAATGGAGGAAGGATGAGACAGGTAGCAGGTGACAGGATGCAGGTCACAGGATACAGGTCACAGGATACAGGTCACAGGATACAGGTCACAGGATACAGGTCACAGGATACAGGTCACAGGATACAGGT
>RFHT01000094.1 GCA_003696835.1 Bacteroidota bacterium | reverse complement strand
TGTATAAATATGGCAATAGTGTTAAAAATGAGCTTTTTCATTCAAAATACGAACAAAAAAATCTTACTTTCATTTATGCTGTGAATATTTATGAAATATCTTACTTATGGTGATGGAATTTCATGTTATAATTTTATCAAAAAACGACAAAATATCAGTTGTGAAGGGAAAAGTGCAGGCAGGCAGTTGCTTTTTGTGGAAATAAAGCTTCCAAATTGATAAAGATATTTTAACTTTGTGGGCCGGATGTGCGTATTAGCATATTCCACGTTGGCTCCGTAGTACAATGGATAGTATGCAGGCCTCCGGAGCCTGAGGTGCAGGTTCGATTCCTGCCGGAGCTACTCCTTCCACAGGCTACCAGTTGTTGCTGGTGGCCTTTTTCTTTGAGTGTTGTTGGGGCGAGGGCTGTTATTGCAGCAGTTGGAATACCAGGGTTTTGAGGATGTGGCGCTCGCTCATGTGGGTGGGAATCATGCCCTTGAGCATGAGGTCCACCTGCTGGATGTGGCGGATGTTGCGGTAGGTGGCGGCCAGGCTGTACCTGCGGCTGGCTGCGCTGTACTCTTTGGCGGCATAGTAATGCACGTTGAGCTGGTTTTTGATGGCGTTGACATCCCGCAGCCGCAGGCTGTGCACCAGGGCAATGTTGTGAAAAAAGCGGAAGAGGTTGCTGATGATGAGGATACCGGGATTGAGCTTGCTGTTTTGGGTGAGGCGGTCGATGATGAGGTGGGCGCGAAAGTTTTGCTTTTCGCTCAGGGCGTGTATGAGTTCAAATACATTGAACTCCTTGTCCACATTGATCATTTCATACACAAAGTCTTTGGTGAGGCGTTTTTGCCGGGTGGCCTTGAGGTAAATAAACATTTTTTCCAGCTCATTTTCTATCAGGGAGATGTTTAGCCCCAGGTTGGCCACCAGAATGGGAGCAATGCCGGGCTCTGTCTCCAGCTCGCTTTCCTGCAGGTAGCCCTCCAGCCAGTGCAGCACATCGCGCTCGTACATTTTTTTTGCGTGGAAGGCGACGCCGTGTTTGGCGGCGGCGGTGGCAGCCTTTTTGGGCAGGCCTGCGTTGCGGCCTTTAAAGGCCAGCACCAGCACGGTGGAAGGCACGGGCTGCTCCACATAGGCGGCGAGCTTTTCCAGCTCCTGCTTGCTCAGCCGCTGGGCCTCCTTCACGATGGTGAGGCGGTGGGTGGCCATGACGGGAAAGCTGCGGCAGGCCGTGATGATCTGGCTGGCGTTGGTGTCGGGACCGTAAAACACGCTTTTGTTGAAGGCCGCCTCGGCGGGGCTCACCACGCCCTCGCTCAGCGCCTGGGTGAGCTTGTCGATAAAGTAGGTCTCCTCCCCGTGCAGGTAATACACGGGCGCAAATTGCTTTTGGGAAATAGCTTGCAGAATTTGTTTAAACGTCATGGACACCACGCTTTGAGCCACAAGTTACGATGCAGATACTTGCCGGGCAAGGCGGTATGTGTTCCTCTTTTTCTCTTTAACCCTATACCTATGAATCTCACCACTTTCTTTTTACTCTTCGGGCTGTGCGGCCTGCAATTGACGGGTCTTGGCCAGTCGTATTTTCGGGTAGGGCTGGAAGCAGGTCCCAAATTATCTTTTTCTGATGGGCAATTTCACAAACCCTTTATTAACCAGTTTACTCCGTATCTTATTTCAGATTGGAGTGGCAGGATAGGAGCTTTTGTTGAATGGCAAATGGCTAACAATCATATATCTTTACAACTGGGATACACCCAAACACCATACTCGACCAAATTTATTTTCAAAAATAATCCAAGCTATCCTCCCATAAAGTTTCCCAACGAATCCTTTGTTTACGATGCCTGGGAACTCCCCCTTTTGTTTAAAGTAGCATTTATTCATTCGTGGAAAAACCGGCTAGGTGCAAACCTTCTATTGGGACTCCGCTATGTAAGGGGAAAGGCAAAAAGCATTTATTTTAACTCGGGATATACGGGAGTTATAAATACCGATATTACCGGGACATTCCGACCTTTTACCTTTCAGGTAGAGGGTTTTTCTCCTACCTATCCCACTGAAAAGCTAATGGTTCAGGTAGGCCTGGAATGTTATGCTCAGCTTGCTCCCTTGCTCAGGCTGTTTCTGGTAGCTTCCTATCAATCTGCTGCTGGAGATTTAATGAATATTCAAATTGATTATGATGATGGTTTTAATGAACCCGGCAAATTTCAGCTAAGGGCTAAAGGAGAAAGCCTGGATTTTTCTTTAGGCCTGGCTGTAACTATAGGGGGAAGTAAGGCAAAGTAAGGGCTTTGCTGTCTGTATTCTTTTGCTTCAGTGAGGTAGGTGATTCAAAAATCGCCCTTTCCATTTTTTGAAAAAAAACTATTTTAAACTTGATTTTGTCCCCCCCCCCCCAACTATATTTACAGCTGTATGTTCAGTGTGCACGAGAACATACAAACAAGTAGGGGCTTATCTCCTGCCTGGTTCATACCTACCCGCACCTCTTTAATTGAGATGGCTGAAGGTAGGCCGATTCGTTCTTTGGGAAGCGCGCATCCTGTTATTCAATTTCCCTTAATCTTTTAAACCAGAACATCAAACCATGAAACGGATTCAATTGTTCTTCAAAAATGAATATCTTTATGCAGGATGTTTTTTGCTATCGATTTGTTGTATGTATAGTTGTACAAACGAGACACTGAACCCAATGCGTCAATCTCAAGCTTATGATTTGGCGTTTCAACCAGCGAGTAAAACGAAAAATGTGCAAGTGATGCATGTTGAGGAGACAGATCCCGAAGATACTCATTACAATATCGTGTTAGAAACGTTGGTATATGGCCTGTTGGAACTATCGAAGGACAAGGCTTTTCGGGAGCTTGTGATCGGAGAAGTTCGCAAGCAGTTTGACGGGGATTACAATGTTTTACTGCGAACTTTGAATGAAGTATGTAAAGCAGAGAGGATAAACCTGAGGTCAGAATTTGAGCAGTCTATCAATAGGTATAGCCTGGCAAACAAGGAAGCTTACTTACAGCTTTCGGATGAGGCTATACTGGGTTTTGATTACAATGGAGAGAAGGCATATCCACAAATTTATATTCCTTTCTTTGAGCAAATAAACCTGGATGAAGAACCGATACTAGTACTAAACCTTGATAATGGTGAACCTACAGCACCGGCATACCGCCTGAATAAATCTGGTGCACTAGAAGAAATCTGGGTAGATGAAAGCTATGCTCAAAAACACCATATTTGGGTTATTTCCATGAATGAAACGGTAGGCTCAGAGGCCGATATAGCCAGACTGGTACATAACGGAAATGAGCTACCCAGAGACTCTGAAAAGATCCGACCTTCCGAAACTGCTTCTGCTTCCAGAGAGTGGAATGTATCTGTGGGGCCCATTTTTATTCACCGTATATACATCACTGATAAAAAAGAAAGCTGGTTGAATGGAAAGGCTGAGGTGAGCTATGTATCAAATCAGTTTTATATGCCCAATCCAGCTAGCTATTATTATCCATGCACAACTTTTGCTCCGTACAACGGCATTCCCTTTAAAAAAGTGGGAAGTGGAGATCTGAATAAATGGATTACAATTTCAGGGGGACCAAGTGGAGCAAATAAAATGGCTGATATT
>RFHT01000684.1 GCA_003696835.1 Bacteroidota bacterium | reverse complement strand
AGCAGGTTGGCACCTGATTCGTCCCCGTACCAGTTTACAAACATGCCACTGGCGGCACTGGCCGTAAGGGTGGCACTCTGTCCAGCACAAATGCTGGCAGGCACTACTACAGGTTCGGCCGGTTTGGGAAATACCTGCACCACCACGGTTTCGCCTATACCTTCACATCCGTTCAGCACTTCTTTGACTATGTAGGTGGTAGTAGAAAAAAGTGGGGGGGTGATATAGGTGCTGCCTGCGTACAGCAGGGTAGTACCACTTGCGTCGTACCAGTTGAAGGTGCCATTTGTAGGGCTGGAGGCCGTCATGCTGGCCGATTCTCCTTCACAGGTAGCCACAGGCGCATCCACAATAGGAGCTGCGGGACTGGGCAATACGTTCACCGTTACGGCTGTTCTGCTGCTGGGGCAGCTGCCGTTGCTTTCTTCCACATAGTAGGTATAGGTTCCTGCTACAAAGGGGCCCACAGTGAGGCTGGCCGTAGCAGGAGGCATGGCATTGGTTTGCAGGGCTACACCACCGGAGGCCAGGTCGTACCACAACAGGCTGCCTGTGCCCGTTCCGGAGGCAATGATTTCGCCGGTCTGGCCCGCGCAGAGGGTGAGGTCGGCGGCGGAGGGTGCAGGTGGTGCAGGCAGTACGCCGGCCTCCACAGGCACCAGCTCACTGGTGCAGCCGGTGGTGGGGTTGAGCGCCTGTACCCAGAAGGTGGTATGCTGGCTCAGGGGAGGAGTAGTAAAGCTGCTGCCACTACCTACCTGGTTGAGGCCGGCATTGTCTTCATACCAGTTGAGTATGAAGCCGCCACCAACCGTGGCCGTCAGGGTGGCGCTTTGTCCTTCGCATGCCTCTCCGGCTGTAGCTACAGGGGCTTCCACTGCGGGATTCACGTTGACAATCACAGTTGAACCCACACTTTCACAACCGCCCAAAGCCTGCTTCACCGTAAAAGTGGTGGAAGCAGTAAGGGGAGCCGTGAGGTAGGTACTGCCGGTAAACAGCAGGTTGCCGCTGGTGTCGTACCAGTTGAAGGTGCCGCCAGCTACGCCAGAGGCGGTGAGGCTGGCAGCCTCGCCTTCACATACTGCTACCGGTGACTGCACATTGGGGTTGGGCGGGGTGGGGCTTACCACCACCGTGGCCGCGGTGCGCTGGCTCACGCAGCTTCCATTGCTTTCTTCTACATAAAAGGTGTAGGTACCGGCTGCCAGGGGGCCTACGCTCAAACTTGCGCTAGCCGGTGGCATGGCATCGGTTTGCAGGGGAGTGCCGCCTGTGGCTACATCGTACCACAGCAGGCTGCCTGTACCAGAGCCGGAAGCAGTGAGCAGGCCGGTTTCGCCTTCACACAAGCTAAGGCTGTTTACGGAAGGAGTTGCCGGTACGGGACTCACGTCCACGGTTACGGCTACCAGTTCACTGGCACAACCCGTGCCTACGGTCAGCTCCTGCACCCAGAAGGTGGTTTGCTGGTTGATGGGCGGGGTGGTAAAGCTGCTTCCCGTGCCCAGCTGGCTTGCACCAGCGGCATCGGCATACCAGTTGAGGATACCACCGGAGCCGGTAGCGGTGAGTACCGTGCTGCTGCCCACACATACGGGGGCCGGGGCAGTGGCAATGGGTGCGGGTGGCAGGGCATTCACGGTAACGGTTACCAGCGTAGGAGCACTTTCGCAGTTGCCATTGCTCTCAGTTACATAGTATTCGGTGGTGGCATTCAGCACGGGAGTGGTAAATACCGAACCGGTGGACAGCAGGTCGGTGAGGGCCGCGTCGCTGTACCAGTTGAATACCCCGCTAGTGGCGCTGCTGCTGCTGGCTTTGAGCTCGGCCTGCTGGCCGGCACATATAGCGGCATCCAGTGCGTTGGGAGGAGTGGCCACCGCTTCTACAATCACAGTAACGGGTATGCGCGAACTCACACAAGCCGTAGCGGTATTGACTTCTTCTATGTAATAAGTATAAGTACCTGCTGCCAGCACGCCCAGGTTGAAGCTCACATTGGCCGGGGGCATGGGACTGCTCAGCAGGGGCGTGGTGTCGTCCTGGTCGGCATACAGGTTGATTTGGGTAGCGGTATTGCCGGAACCAGATGCGGTGATAATGGCCTCAGCATCGTTGCATACGGTGATGTCGGTTGCTGAGGGGCTTTGCGGAACGGGGCTTGTGGTAACTGTAACGGGGGTAAAGGGGCCCATACAGCCCGTAGCGGGGCTTTCCTGCCGCACGTAGAAGGTGGTGGTTTGCACCAGTACAGGCGTTTCGAAGCTTGGGCCGGTAAACAGCAGGTTGTTGCCCTGTGCATCGGCGTACCAGTTGAGGGTATTGCCGGCAGTGCCGGTGGCCGTAAGAGTAGCCGTTTGGCTGGCACATACTGTAAGGCCGCTGGCTACGGGAGCAGCGGGCAGGGCATTTACCGTAACGGTAACTTCTTCGCGTGTAGGGCTGGTGCAGCCGTTGAATTGCTCTTCTACATAAAAATTATAGGTTCCTGCTGTGGCAATGAGAGAGGCTGGCACCTGGTAGTTCTGGCCTACTCCCAGCAGGGTACCGCCTGCAGGAGCATCATACCAGTAGAAGTCGCCCAGGTTGCTGCCGGTTCCGTGGGTGGCGGTGAGGGTTACACTTTCGCCTTCACACACCTCTACATCCAGGGCCACGGGTTCGGGCACTTCGGGCTGTACCACCACCTTGATGGCGGTTCTTTCACTTTCACACCCGGTGGCCACGTCAAACTCAGCCACATAAAAGGTCGTGGTGGTGAGCAGGCCAAAAGGTGTGGTATAGGTTTGGGCAGCGGGCGGCATGACATCCGTTTCCAGGGGGATGCCGCCAAAGGCCGCATCGTACCACACAAGCGAATTTCCGGGGGTGCCGGTTCCCACTGCCAGCAGGGTGGCGGGGTCTCCTTCACACACAATGGTGTCGCGTGCCACGGGCTTGGGAATAGGTCCCAGCACATTGGCCGTAACGGCTACGCGCTCGCTGGAACAGCCTGTACCCGGGTCAAAGACTTCCACATAAAAGATGGTGGTTTGGCTGAGCACCTGGGTTTCGAAGGGGCTGCCGGTAAAAATGGGGCTGCCGCCTACGGGGGCGTCATACCACAAAATGGTGCCTCCACCGGTGGCGGTAAGCTCAGCGGGGAAGCCGGGGCATACATCCACATCGGGGGCTACGGGCGGTGCCGGATTGGCATTGACCGTCACACCTACCGCAGCTGAAACCGGCGAGGTACATCCATTGGCATCGGTGATGGTGAGGGAGTAGCCGCCGCTGTTGGCCACGGGAGCATTCAGGATTAGGGGGTTTTCGCTGGCAGAGGAAAATCCGTTGGGACCCGTCCAGCTATAAGTGGCGCCGGTGAGTGCGGGGCCGGTGTACAACAGTTGGATGTTGTCGCCTTCACACACAACGTCATCGACCACGGCCACGGTGGGCGTGGCAGGTGTGGGGTTAACCGTAACCACGTTGGAAGGGCCCTGAAGGCCAACACAGGGACAGGCTGGCGCGCCGGGAGTACCATCCTGTGCTACGGCAACGAGCACGGAATAGTCGCCTGCAGCAGCGGCGCCAATGGTAATCTGGGCAGTGGCGGTAGGGCCGGGTGCACCCGGCCCCATCCAAATGTAGGGCGCGCCTCCACCGAGTACACAGCCCGAAGGCAGGGTGATGGAGGCCGTGAGGGTAAGCACCTCACCTTCGCAAAGGCTATTATCTGTATCGCTGGCCAATACCGGCGTACATTGCCCTTGCAAATGGTGATAACCTACTGTCATCTGACCAATAAGAACAAGGAACAGCATCAAGGATTTACACATGTTCATAGGACAAAAGGGGTATATATAAGCATATCATGCAGTTTGGCAGCATACCTGGAAAGTTCGCCATGGGGAAAAGAACGATCAGGAGGAGGGATTCAGAAAGAAGTAAAACGCGCCTGTGCCGCCCTCCGGCAAAGGAGTGCGATGCAGTGGCAGCATGCCCAGGGGCATTTACGGCTGATGATGCGCATCAGCTAGAGCAGGTATCTGGCGGTTCTTACCTTTTTGTAAGAGCAGGAAATAGTAAGAAAAGTATCATGCTGCACAGAGACAAGGAACAGCATCAGGAGGCGAGGAAATTTATTGATTCTGCAATTTTTGCTGAATGTCGAGTTGTTCTGCGCCCGCTTCTATGGCTTTTTGCCATTGAAGCTTGGCTTTTTCCTGATCGCCCATTTTGAAGAGCACATCCCCATACTGTTCCAGTATCTGGGGACTGCGACTTTTACGGGCTGCTTTTTCAAGCCATTGACTGGCCTGCTGTAATTTTCCCAAACGAAAAAGAATCCAGCCATAAGTAGCCTGATAAAGGGGAACATCGGGCTGGTTTTCTATGATTTTATGCATCACTTTCTGTGCCAAATCTAACTTTTCACCGCTTTCGGCCAGGCTTTGTGCATAAGTAAACTGAATAAAATCATCGTCTGGATGCAGAGAGAGAGCTTTTTGGAATTCTTCTTCGGTTTTTTGCAGGTTGGATTTTTTGCTATTCAGAAATGCCAGCGCTGCTGTGGCACGCGCAGCGATGTGTTCATCTGTACCAATTTTGCGTATTTTTTCGAAAGCATATACAGCGGCATCCTGACTGCCGGCGCGGGAGTTGCCCAGTCCAAAGTAAAAGAGAAAGGAGAGCTGATTGGGGAAAAATTCCAGGGCTTCTTCGGCGTCCTCTTTCATTTGGCGGAAGTGTCCCAGGCGGTAGCTTCCTTCGAGCATGCCTTCCCAGATGGCAATCTGCCCGGGGTCGAGCTGCAGGGAGCGTCGGAAATACACCTTGGCCGAGTCGGGCTGTCCGTTGAGCAGAAACACCTCGGCCTGCAGGCTGAGCACTTCTCCCTGATCGGGATGGGCAAGCAGCAGGGCCTGGCTGAGTTGGTTCATGCGTTGCTCATATTCGGGGCTTCCATCGGCCTGGCGCAGCAGGCCGCGTGCAATTTCCAGTTTTTTGCTCACGTCAATTTCGGGGTTTTTAAACGCCCGGAAGAGGTATTCGTCCGAGGTGGCCATATCGCCCTGGCTGCGGTAGTATTGGGCCAGTTCGAGCAGGGCAAATCCGTTGTTGGGTTCAGCCTGCAGCAGTTGTTTGAGGCTTTGGGCGGCTTCTGAGGTACGCCCCAGGCTTTGGAGGGCTTCGTACTGCCATTGGTAGTACTGCTGGGCGGCGGGGTTGAGGCGGATGAGGGCGCGGGTGGCTTCAAGGGCCTTTTCGTGCTGGTTGAGGTGAATATACAACTGGTATTTTCGTCTTTCTACCCGTTCTTTGGGCCCAAATGTGCGGGTAATTTCCTCCAGATGGGCAATGGCTTCATCGTAATTACCTGCCCGCTCGTACAGGGTAACGAGGTGGAGGTGGTCATCCAGGTTTTGGGGAAATTTGCGCAGCAGGGCGCTTTGCACTTCCAGGGAGCGGCTGTGGTTGCCCTGCTGCTCGTATATTTCTTCGAGCAGCTTGTAGTACCAGTAGTTGGAGGGGTCCAGGTCCAGGGCGGCCCTGGCGTAGCTGATGGCGCGCTCGTACTCGTGCTGCTCCTTGGCGAGCTTGCCGATGTTGTACATGGCGGCGTGGTTGGTGGGGTCGAGGGCCAGCACCTGCTCAAAATTATCGGCGGCGGCGCGCAGGTCGCCGCGTATCATCTGGGTACAGGCTTCTACAAAGAGGTTGTCCACCCGGAAGCGGGTGGCAGCATCCATTTCTTCTTTTTGGAGGGTATGTTGGCTTTGCTTATTGTTTTTCTTTTTTCCCTTTTGTGCCATGAGGGGCCCGGCGGCCAGCAGCAGGCAGGCTATAAGCAGAAGTAAGCGGATATTCAGGCTGTTTGTTTGCATATCTCTTATATTCTGGAATAATCACCCATATCGAGGGCAAGGGCTTCGCCCTTGCAGTGGGCATGCATGCCCACCAAAGCCGAAGACAAAACGGCGTTTTCTACACAGCTGTGCTCCCGTATGGCCGAATCCCGTATCACGGATTGTACCACCTGTGTATGGGCTCCTATAGAAACGTACGGACCTACAATACTGTTGGTAAGGCTGGCGCCTTTGCCCACATAGCAGGGAGGAATGATGAGGGAGTTGTGCAGCTGAATGTCATCGGAAATGAGGGCGTGGCCTTTTTCGGCCTCCAGGGCGAGTATTTTTCTGGTGGTTTCCAGCAGGGCCTGCTTGTTGCCACAATCCATCCATTCGGTCACAGTGGCCGGGTACAGCCGGGCGCCTTTGGCCCGCATATTGTCCAGCACGGTGGTAAACTGGTATTCGCCTTTGTCTTTGATGTCGTGCTCCAGTATATAGGCCACTTCTTCTTTCATCCAGTCTCCATCTTTGATGTAGTATATGCCCAATATACCTAAATCTGAGACAAATTCCTGAGGTTTTTCTACCAATTGCTGCACCACGCCTGCTTCATCCAGGGTAATGACGCCATACTGGCGGGGGTCCTCCACTTGTTTGACCCATATCAGGCCGTCTTTTTGGGTATCGAGCCGGAAATTTGGGGGGAAAGTAAAGAGGGTATCGGCAAAGGCCACAATGCACTTTCCGCTAATGCTTTGGCGGGCCTGCCAGATGGCATGAGCCGTGCCCAGGGGCTGGTCCTGCTGCCAGATGCTGGCCCGTGCACCCAGCCTTTCGGCTATGTGGCACAGTTGGGCCTCGGCCTGAGGCCCAAAGTCGCCAATGATGAAGGCAATTTCTTCTACTTTTTCTTCACACAAAGCCACCAGGTCCTCCATGAGGCGCTGTACAATAGGCTTACCCGCTATGGGGATCAGGGGTTTGGGGGTGATCAAGGTATGGGGTCTGAGGCGGCTTCCGCGGCCCGCCATGGGAACAATGATTCGCATAATTACTGGGCAGCCAAGTATGCCCTTTTCGCATTAATTATCATCTGGTTTACAGTGAATATTTTTTTTGTTGTAAAATATCACACTTATAATCAAAAAGCAAATTTACGCCCGGCCCCTCCCTTTCTCCAAACCATTAGTTCACCACAACTAACAGTTGAAGCCGCTATATGGGCTATTGCTTCCAGGGCTGTGCCCTTTCGGGGCCAGAAAAGAATGGTTTGTACTTCCTGCCACCCATATTTGGGGTCCTGGCGGAGCCGACGCCCTGCCTGGGGTTACAAACCCCATTACTATTTCCACAGCAGTTGTCCCGGTGTTAAACCGGGAACGCGGGCAGTTCCTAATGGCGTGCGAGGCACGCCATTATCCCGGCTATCAGTGCTTGCCGGTATGGCCAAAGCCGCCGCTGCCGCGCCGGGTTTCCCCCAGGGTGTTTACTTCTTCCCACTGTACCTGCTCGTGCCGGGCAATCACCATCTGGGCAATGCGCTCGCCTTTCTGTATGGTAAAGGGGTCCGGGCTGAGGTTGACCAGAATCACTTTGATTTCTCCGCGGTAGTCGGCGTCTATGGTGCCAGGGGTGTTGAGCAGGCTGATGCCATGACGGATGGCCAGACCGGAGCGGGGCCGCAGCTGGGCTTCGTAGCCGGGAGGCAGTTCGATGTACAGGCCGGTGGGCACCAGGCAGCGCTGCAGTGACTCCAGCACAATGGGCGCTTCGTTGTTGGCGTAGAGGTCCACGCCCGCCGACAAAGGTGTGGCGTAGGAGGGCAGAGGATTGGAGGAGGTGTTGATGATGTTTACTTTCAGCATGAATTATATGAGTGCTTCTATTTGTTGGGCCAAATCGAAATCTTTGCTGGTGAGGCCGCCGGCATCGTGGGTGCTCAGGCGAATGTTGACTTTGTTGTACACATTGAACCACTCTGGATGGTGGTTGGCTTTCTCGGCCAGTATGGCCACCTGGCTCATGAAGCCAAAGGCCTGAACAAAGTCTTTGAACTGAAATGATTTTTCAATGCCGCCCTCTTTAAACTGCCACCCGGGAAGGGTAGTGAGGGGGCCTGCTGCTTCTTTTTCGGAGTAAACTTTCATGTTTTTTTGGATATGGGGGATGAAATTATGAAAAATTGTCATATATAAACAAAACGAAAGCTGTAAAATCTTCGTCTAACCTAAACAGAACTACCCGCCAATATGTTTTTTGAGCTATTATTTCACATACATACCTATCATCTAACCTTAATTTTAATTCTATGAAAAGAATCTGTTTCTTGATGTGGATGGTGCTGTGTTTTGCCGGCATGAGCCAGGCGCAGCAAACCACTTTTTCAGGCAAAATTGAGTCGCCTACGGGCACTTTTGCGCAGCTGACTTTTATCACGAATTACCTCACCGGGGAAAGCCAGACGGTAAAAGCGGAGCTGGACGAAAACGGAGCTTTTGAAATGAAGTTTGACTTATCTGCTGCTGTGCCGGCTACCTTCAGCGATGGCAATGAAATAACGGCTGTGTACCTGCAGCCGGGCGCCGACATTCGCATGAGCCTGAACACCGAACAATTTGATGAAACCATCCGCTACGAAGGCGAAGGGGCAGCCCCCAACAATTACCTGGCGGCATTTTTCCTCAAATTTGAAGACGAGCCTGTCCAAATTGAAGCTCAGCAGAAGATCAAGGAGCTGGCACCGGCCGACTACCTGCAGTTTGCCCAGGAGGAGCGCACCCAAAAGGAGCAATTTTTGGCCCAATGGCAGCAGGAGCATGCCTTGCCGGAGGATTTTGTGACCCATCAGCAGCAGGAATACCTCTACACCTATGCCAATGAGCTCTTGCAGTACCCCCGCTACCACGCCTACCTCAACCGAGCGCCGGATGCCGAGCAGGTGGAACTGCCCGACCTGCCTGAGGATTATTACGACTTCATCACCGAAGCCCCTGTGAGCAATGAGGCGGCCCTTGCCTCTGAGGCTTACCGCGACTACATCGTTCAACTGGTGGGCTACAAATACGGCCAATTGTTTGAAGGCATGGGTGCCAAGGACTACAGCAACTGGTTTCAGGAGCAGCTGGCACTGGGCAAAATCCTGCTGCAGGGCCAGAGCAGGGAATATTTTGTGGGTAAAATGCTGCGGGAAGCCATGCGCTACGACAAGCCCGCCAGGGTAGCCCGGGAGTATGAGGAATTTGTGGCGCAACACCCCGCGCACAAGGCCGTGCTGGAGCCCATCTATGAAAAGGTGCTGGCTTTGTCGGAGGGCAATCCGGCGCCGGACTTCAAGCTGGTGGACCTCGAAGGAAATGAAGTGGCATTGAGCGACTTCCGGGGCAAAGTGGTATATCTCGACTTCTGGGCCAGCTGGTGCGGGCCCTGCATAGCCGAAATCCCCCATGCCAAGGCACTGAAAGCACATTACGAAGGCAATGAGGAGGTGGTGTTTTTGTACGTTTCGGTGGATACCGACGAGCAGGCCTGGCGCAACATCATCGAAAAGCGCAAGCTCAACAATGGCGTGCACCTCTACGCAGGCGGATGGGAGATGGCCCAGGAGAAGTACAATGTACAGGGCATTCCCAGCTATTTCCTCATCAACCGCGATGGCAGCATTGCGGCTTACCAGGCGCCACGCCCCAGCAGCGGCCAAACCCTTATCGACCTCATAGACAAGGCCCTGCAGCAGCAAGTGAGCAGTACCTCTGGCACGGATGGTGAAGAGGGAGGCCAGTGAGACGAACTTAGGAAATGAATCAGCGGGTTGATGGGTCGCCAGGCCATCAGCCCGCTCTTCGCTTGTTGGGATTCTCTTTCTTATATTTGGGCCAAAACTACGGCATGAATCAGCCTTTCCGAATAGAATTGCCTACGATTTTTCAGATGCAGACGGTGAATGCCTATTTGTTTACGACCCCCGAGGTGGTACTGGTGGACTGCGGGGAGAAGTCGGCCGGCAGCTGGCAGGCCCTGCAAGGGGGACTGGCGCAGCACGGCCTGGGCATACAGGACCTGCAAAGGGTGGTGATTACTCACGCCCATGTGGACCACATTGGCATGGCGGCGGAAATTGCACGCGTAAGCGGGGCGCAAATATGGGTGTCGGACCTGGCTTTGCCCTGGGCGGTGGAGCTCGAAAGTATGTGGCAGAGCCGGGCTACTCTCATGTACCAGATGCTGGAGGAGGCTCTGGGCGAGCGGCCCGAAGGCCTGCGCATCCGGCAGCAGCTCACCCGGGTAGGCGATGAGGTGCTGAAGATGTGGGACCCCATCCCGCCGCAGCAGGTGCACTGCTTCAGCACCACAGATGTGCTGGAGCTGGGCGGCCAGCAATGGGAAGTTATCTATGCGCCGGGGCATTCCAACACGCAAACCTGTTTTTTTGAGCCGGAATCCGGCCGCCTGCTTGCGGCCGATATGCTGCTCCGCATTACCCCTACCCCGGTGATAGAGTTTAGCCGGGAAAATCCCCGGCAGCGCTCGCGCGGGCTGGTGAGCATGCTTGACTCCTACCAGAAATTGCTGCAGCGGGAAATCAGCCTGGTGTATCCGGGACATTTTGAGCCTTTTGACCAGCCGCATGCCCTCATACAGGAACAGCTGAGCCGCATTCACCGCCGCAAGGCGCAGTGCCTGGACCTCATCCGCCAGGGGCAGGGTGATTTTT
>RFHT01000683.1 GCA_003696835.1 Bacteroidota bacterium | reverse complement strand
GTGGTTGACAAAAACAAAGTTTCATGTATGCATGGTCCATGAAGGCACTATTGGGGTATTCCCCCTTTTTTGCAGCAGGTATATGCTGAATAGTTACTTTCAATCTAAAGCAATCATCTCTGGGGCTTTCCGGCCCCCCAACTTCATCAGTCAGCTATTTGAGGCGAGGCCAATCAGGCAGATGTGCCCACATCATTGCAAGCACAAATGAGGGATCATCCCTGCATGGCTTCAAGTGGCTAATCAACAAGTGTGTGGCTAATCAAGGCGGAGCTCATCTTCCCGGACATTTTCCCTGCCCGGGGCATATAGCTGTGGCAGGCTTCTCTGAATGGATCGTGCCTGCACCCAAACACACTTACATGGAGTTTTACTACTTATCCGACCAGGAATACCAACACAAGCGGGCCCTATGGCCCTTCCTGAAGCGCATTTTTAGCTGCAGCCTGCAGCACCGCAAGACCTTCTGGCTCATGGTGGCCTCCAGCTGCATCATTGCAGCTGTGGATGCTATTTTCCCCCTTTTGTGGCTGAGCTACATAGATGACTGGATCACCCCGGCCATTGAGCAGTACCAGGCAGGTGGAGAGCAACTGGCCCTGATACCAGAGCTGATCCGCTACGGCGGTTTGTTTCTGGGGCTGTTTTTCGTCCAGGCCCTGGCCGTGGCGGGCTTTATTTTCTATGCGGGTCGCCTGGGCGAGTTTGTCATTTTCGACCTGCGGGAAGCTATGTTGCGCAAGCTGCAATACCTTTCCCACAGCTTTTACGACCGCACCTCCATCGGGCACCTGAGCATTCGGCTTACTTCGGATGTGCACAAGGTCACCAATGTGATTGCCTTTGGGTTTGCCGATTTGATTTTCGGCATCATCATGATTCTGGCCAGCCTGGTGGCCATGTTTTGGTACAACTGGCGGCTGGCCAGCATCGTACTGCTCAGCATTCCGGTGTTGCTGCTGCTGGCCATTAGGGTGCGGGTGTTTTTGCTGGGCTATGCCCGCAAGGCCCGCAGGGCCTACAGCCAGATGACGGCCAACCTTACGGAAAACCTCAACGGTTTGCTGGTCAACAAAACCACTGTACAGGAAAAAGCGGCCACCGGCCGCTTTGGCAAGGTGAGCCGTCAGCTACGAAATGCATCCTACCGGGCAGCGGTGTACCACTCGCTCTACAACCCCATTGTGGTGGTTACGGGCTCACTGGCTGCGGCCCTGGTGGTCTATATGGGAGGGCACATGGCCCTGAACCAGCACACGGGGGTAACCATCGGCATGCTGGCCGCTTTTTTCGGCTATGCCCGCCTCATTTTCGAGCCCATATTCGACATCACCAGCTACTATGCCCGGGCACAGGACAGCTTATCGGCGGGAGAGCGCATATTTTCCCTCATAGACGAGCCCATCACCATCAAAGATGTTGCGGGCGTGAAGCCCTTCGGTCCGCTGAAAGGAGAAATTCGCTTCGAGCAGGTGCATTTTCACTACGTCCCTGGCAAGCCCATACTGCAGCACTTCAACCTGCACATTCCGGCGGGGCAGTCGGTGGCCATTGTGGGGGCTACGGGAAGCGGCAAGACCACCATTTCCAAGCTGATCTGCCGCTTCTACGAGCCGCAGCAGGGCCGCATACTCATAGACGGGCAGGACTACCGCAGCCGCAGCCTGGGCAGTTTTCGCAGCCAGCTGGGGATCATCCTGCAAACCCCCCATCTGTTTTCGGGTAGCCTGCGCGACAACCTGCGCTATGGAAGGCTGGACGCCACCGATGAGGAAATACGGCAGGCCCTCACCCTCATAGGGGCTGAGGCTTTTGCCCACCGCCTGGATGAGGAAGTAGGGGAGGAAGGGAGCAATTTCTCCCTGGGAGAGCGGCAGCTCATTTCCTTTGCCCGCTGCATGCTCAAGGACCCCCGCATCCTCATCATGGACGAGGCCACCTCCTCCGTAGATGCCCTGGCCGAGGCCGACATACAGCGGGGCACCGAAAAGCTGGTGAGTGGCCGCACGGCCATCATCATTGCCCACCGCCTCTCGACCATACGCCACTGCGACCGCATCCTGCTCATTGAGGCTGGCCGCATCGCAGAGGATGGCTCCCATGAAGAGCTGTTGGCCCTGGGCGGGCAGTACGCCCGCCTGTATGCTGGCCAGGCGAGGGGATGAGGACATGGGGATGCATAGACCACCTGAGCCAGCCCGCATCTTCGGGCTGCTCAGGTGTTGCCTGGCTTTGACTGCTGTTGATCGGTTTGCGTGAACTATATGGCACAAAAACAAACCCTCCATTGGTCGCCAGCTTAGCATCCCTTGCCCAGGAGTATGTTGCTTTTTTGCAACAAAGGGTTTCGAATGCTTTGCTTATTTCTCCCCATAAATTCTCCCTTTCCACCACAGAGCAGGCAGGCAATCAGGTATAAAATTCGTATCATTGCACATGGACAAGTTTATCGAATACGCCGAGCAGCTCATCATGTACAGGATTCGCACTTCCTGGATGGAAATATCGAAGCTGTACAATGAAATTGCGGCCCGTGAAGGGGCGACCCTGGCCATGGGGTTTACCCTGCTGACCATTCACCCCGAAAAGGGGACACCTGTTACCAAGATTGCCCCCCGCATGGGCATGGAGCCCAACAGCCTTTCCCGTTTGCTCAATTCCATGGAGAAAAAGGGCTTGATTAGCCGCAAGAGGGATGTAGAAGACAAACGCAAAGTGTATGTGTGCCTCACCGAGGCAGGAAGGGAGAAGCGCAGTTTTGCTTTGGAACAAGTGATGGCCCTGAACGAGATTATTCTCAGCGATATAGAAGAGGAAAAAGTGGCTGCTTTTTTCGAGGTGATGGAAAAAGTGAAAACCTCCGTAGCCAAAATGCGGGAGCAGTTCAGCCAGCGCGCCCGGATTTGATCCATGCTTCAAAATCGGGTATTTCCCAGGCATCTTCCAGCCGGTAATGCCCGATGCGGCTGCGCCTGAGCTCCCGTATGTAGGCACCCACCCCCAGGCGCTGCCCCAGGTCGTGGACGAGCGACCGTATGTAGGTGCCCTTGGAGCAGCGAACCAGGGCCTGCGCCTCCGCAGGCGATGGGTAGTCCAGCAGCTCGAAGGCATACACCTGCACCCTGCGGGGCCTGAGTTGGACGCTTTTTCCTTTGCGCGCAGCCTTGTATGCCCGCTGTCCATCCACTTTCACCGCCGAAAACACCGGTGGCACCTGCTCTATTTCCCCTGCAAATTCCCGCATACCAGCTTCCAGCTGCTCCCGGCTGATGTGGCTGGCATCCCGTATGTGCTCCTCCGGAAATTCCGCATCATAAGAGGCCGTGGTAGCCCCTAGTTTGAACACCACTTCGTACTCCTTTTCCAGTTCCTGAATCTGATTGATCTGTTTGGTGTGTTTGCCCGTGCACAGGATGAGCAGCCCCGTGGCCAGGGGGTCCAGCGTGCCTGCATGTCCCACCTTTTTGATGCGAATGAGGCCCCGCACCTTTTTGACCACATCAAAGGAAGTCCAGCCTTTGGGCTTGTTGAATAGCAGGGTTTGGCCAGCCTGAAAATCAGGTATGGGGAGAGAAAGTTCCATTTTGCTCGTTCAGTCCTCCAGCCGGGCAGCTGTAGGGTCGTATTTAACAAAAAAATTAATCCATATCGCCCTGGAAAAGCGGAATATCCAGGGAGCCAGTACCAGCATCGCGATCCCGGCGAGAATGAAAAAATACAGTTGGTCAAGGTCTAGTACAAACTCCGCAATGAGGAAGCTCACAATCAGCCAGGCCACATTCAGCGCATAGCTCACGTAGGCCGCCCCAAAGTAAAATCCCGGCTCCAGTGTAAAGGGCTGCCCACATACGGGGCACTGCTCCGGCATTTCGCCTATGTATTTCCAGCTGTAGGGGTTGGAATGGGTAAACAAATGGCCTTCGTGGCATTTGGGACACCTCAGGTGCAGGATGCTGTATAGTTTAGAACCTTTTTTGGGCATAGTTAAAATTTGGGCAAAGATAGGAAAATTGCGCCTTAATCAACGGCTGCCGTAAAAGGTGATTTCCGTATTGGGGTGTTCTTTTTTGAACTTGTCCACCTTTTTTTGTTTGAGTCGGGTGTTGAAGCACACCAGTTGCAGCAGGTTGGGCAGTTCCCGCAGCGGCTTGAGCGACTTGATGTCGGTATTGCTGCAATTGAGGTATTTGAGGGTGCTGAGGGTCTCCAGCGCCTTGAGGTCCTTGATCTGGGTGCCACCGCACTGCAGGTACTCCAGCTTCTGCAGCCCGGAGAGCGGAGAGAGATCCTCTACGGGCGTATTTTCACAGTTGAGTTTTGTGAGCTTGGGCAGTCCTGCCAGCGGGCTGAGGTCGGGCAGGGGGTTGTTGGAGCAGTCAATTTCCTCCAGGCTTTTGATGCCGGCCAGGGGTGCCAGACTGCTGGTGCGGGTATTGGCCAGCACGATTTTTTTCAGTCGAAACAAATCTTTTATCGGACTGAGGTCGCCTATGGCGCTACCGGGGGGGATCTCCAGGCTGCTGATGAGCATCATGCGGTGCAATTCTTCGCGCGTGGGGGTTTCGCTGGTTTTGACGTGGGTGCGAAAAATTTGCTGCCACAGGGGCGAAAGTCCCTGCCACCACTGTTGCAGGGCCTGGGTTTGGTACACCACCAATAGGTCCGGTTTGAGCTCGCTCAGGCGCATCACCTGCTCGCGCGTAACCAGGGTCTGGTCACAATAGGCCGTTTTGAGCACGGGCAGATGCTGCAGGGGCGCCAGTTCACGCAGCGGACACTGATCCAGGTTGAGCAACTCCAGGCTGCGCAGGCCCACCAGGGGCCGCAGGTCGCTCACCTGTGTCTGCGAGGCCAGCAGTATGCGCAGGGCTACCAGGTTTTTTAGGGGCTCCAGGCTGCTCACCAGCGTTTGGGAGCAATTCAGGTAATGAAGATTCACCAGGTCGGCTAGCGGCTGCAAATCACTCACGCGGGTATTGCTGCAGTTGAGTGTTTGCAGGTTGATGAGCATGGACAGGGGCGCCAGGGTGTTGATGCCGGTATTGCCAGCCACATCCACCTGCTCGAGGTTGGCCAGCTCGTGCAGCTCCTCACGGGTGGCCTGGGGGGAGATGCGCACGTATTGGCGAAAAACCGTTTGCCACTCGGTGGGCATCTCACTCCACCACTCGCTCAGCTGGGCCGAACCATACACCACCAGTATGCCCGGATGCGCCTTCATAAAGGCATTGGCCTGCTGGCGGGTAATGGGGGTGTTGTCGCAATACACTTTGGTGAGGGCTGGCATACTGCCCAGCGGCTCCAGCGACTCAATGAGGGTGCTGTCGCAAAACAATATGCGCAGCCTGGGCAGGCCACGCAGGGGAGTGAGGTCCGTTACCAGATTGCCCTCTATGTCCAGCACCTCCAGCCCACTGAGACCCGCCAGTGGCTCCAGCGACTGAATCTGGGTATGCCCACATTTGAGCAGGCTGAGCGCTTCCAGGCCCGACAAGGGCGCCAGGTTACTCACCAGCGTGCGATCACACAGCAACTCTTTCAGCTTTCTCAAGCCCCTGAGTTCACTCAGCTCGTCAATGTTGGTTTCATAAATATGCAGCTTCTCCAGCTTCCTGAAATTGCTCACCGGATACAGGCTGCTCAGAGGGGTATGATGGCAATACAGTTCTTTGAGGTCAAAGGCATATTTGAGGGGGCTGAGGTCCTCCACCTGGGTGTTGTTGCAGCGCAGCACCTCCAGCCGGGTGAGGTTGCGCAGGTCCACCAGGCTGGAAACCTCCGTATTCGAGATGTTTAACTCCCGCAGTTGGGTAAACTTGGCCAGGGGCTGCAGCTCGCGCAGCTCCGGGTGGCTCGAAATGTCGAGCGAAGTGCTGGCCAGCAGGTTTTTGAGGTGGGCTATCACCAACGGGCTGCCCGTATAAATGGTGTCCTGTTGCCTGAAATACACCGTGTCGCCAATTTTCAGGTTGTCGGCAGTGAGCATGTCCAGCGTGGTGGTAGAGTCGGTGAGTACCAGCATTTCGGTTTCATTGAATACTATGGTGTCGCCGATTTTCAGGCTGTCGTTTACTGCCAGCAGATGCCGCATGTTCAGGCTGTCATTGATGGAAATATCCTTGCCAAAAAACCACTTCCACTCGTAGGGCAGCGACTCCCACCAGTTGCTCAACTCCTCCTTCTCGCTGAGCTTGGTGGTGTATATGCTCACAATTTTGAGGTCTTTTTGCTCCTGATCGAGGTTGACCTCAATAAAGCGGGGCTGGGTCAGGTTAATGGTATCCCCTTTTACCGTGATTCCCTGCAGGTTGCGGTTGAGGCTGATGACGAAATAGATCTGCCCGTCTTCATTGAGGTGGTGGGTAATGTCCTCTATGGTAAACTCAAAGCGGACTTGCTGGAAGAAGAAATCTACATCTTTGAGGTAGGCCTGCACATCCTTATTGGTAACCACCCGCCTGGACTCCTCCAGGTCGTCCTCTATTTGTACCTCCGGGTCGCGAAACATCTTGAGGTAGCTTTCATTGATGATGACGTCCTTGTCGCGAACCGAAGTGGCGGGGTCGCCTATGGTATTGAGGGTGAACTGCAGAAAGGAAACGAGGTCTTCGCACTCTGCCTTGTACTGCTCCAGCTCTTCGGGGGGAATTTCCTGGGCGTTTAGGTGGGGTGAAACAAGCAGAAAACCCAGTCCCAGAACGCACATCAGCATGCTGTTCAGCAGGAAATGCCGGGTATGAGCCGGCAGCACCTCAGGCCATTTTCCGGGAAGGGAAAGGTAAAAACCTGGCTTAATTTTCATGGTAAATAAACTTCAGCAATAGGTCTTTCTTGTGTTCCGGGATTTCTGCCAGACCGGTGATGAGCCAGCCCCTGTTTTTGCCGGGGCGTTGCACATCCGTCAGTTCAAAGTACCAGTTTTTGATTTGAAAAAAGTGAAACTTTACGTCCATTACGGACACGTATTTCATATTGCCTCTTTTCATTTCAAACAAGAACAAAGTCAGGTGGTCGGGCCGGAAATCCTGGCTGGCATACATTTCTAACTGCTGTGTGGACTGAAAAATTTTACCCAGGTTGATAAAATCCAGTTCGTGGCTCATGGGATGCAGGAACTTCTGGTTTTCGGGGTCGTCTTTACCGGCGTTAAGGGCAGCAAACTCCCGGGCAAATACATCGCCATAGGCCCTGGTAATGACCCATTTGGAGCCCACGGGCTCCTCCTGCAGCTGCAAAAACAGCTGTATGACCTCTTCCCGCCCGCGGTAGCGAAATTTGGCACTCACCTCGGCCAGCCAGTCGCCTCCATGAAAGTTCAGAAACTGGGGCGGCGAGCCATACACCACATCGGAAATAAAAGCCGCTTTTTTCCTGGGGCTGATGGACGTGTTGCTCTTGTCAAACAGGGCCTCGAGGTATTGTTCACGGGTGCGGGGGTCCCGGTAGAGGGCATCGCCCGGGTAGTAGCGCTTACCCGCAGGACTTTCCTCACAATTAAAGCGGCGGAAAAACTGATTTACCTGTTTAGTTTCAGCATTGAGCACCTCTTCGCCCCCCAGGTATTCTCCGAACGAAGGTTGTGAAAGAAGGGGAAATGTCCCCAGTACGAGCATAAGCAGGCAAATCAGTTTGATGTTCATCTTGCAGTTGTCTCTGTTACCCGGATATCGCCCAGCAGCACATCCCAGAAATTGATGAGGCGGCCGCCTATCTGGGTAGATTTCTTTTCTACATAAACGGTGATATCCTTTTTGGTTACATCGGCATACACCAGCTCGTCGCCGGTAGTGCCCTGAAACCGCTGATAAATGGTAATCACTCCCACATAGCGCCCGTCGGGTTGTAGCTCCAGGTCGCTGATGTAGTGGATTTTGTACCACTCTATTTCCACCTTGTCGTAGTTGAGCGCCATGAGGTGCTCAAAATACTTGCGCACAGTGTAATAGGTAATTTCTTTCTTATTGAGCGAGGAAACCCCAATCTGAGCGTCGGGCGCAAAGAGCTCTTCGGCCCGGTCCATCACCCGGTTGGCTTCCGAGAAGCGGGTTTCTTTATTGCCAATGATGCTGATGTATTTGCTCAGGTCGCGCACTTTTTCCAGGGCCAGCGAGTCGATGGCCCGTTTGCGTTCGGGACTGATTTCCTCCTGGGCAATGGCAGGCTGCAGCAGCGCCAGCAGGGCAACAAGTAAAAAGGTGTATTTAAATATCTGCATGATGTCGGTCATTATGGGTGGATGTATGGGCAAAATATTGGCACAAAGCTGGAGGTTAGAAATTTTTCACCAGTTCCAACTCTTTGATTTTCCCATTTCTGTCAAAAACGATGTTCCCGATAGAATTCTTGTTTTGTTTCTGGTCTTTGAGGTAATGGAGGTAATCTTTGATGGTGGTGGGGCGGTCAAAGTCCTTGTTGCCCCCTTCCTGGCTGATCACCACCAGCACCAGGGCGTTTTCGGAGGAAAACATTTCCAGGGTTTCATTGATGCGGGAGTTGGCCACATTCACATTGGGCGCACGGGCAATGGCATCGAAGCTTTCGGCCAGTTGAGAATAGACCCGCTGCTCTTCCATGCGCTTTTTCTCCGCTTCGAGAAAGGCCCGTTCCTGTTCCAGCTTGTACTCCACCTTTTTGATGAGCACCAGTACCTCTCCGTCATCCAACTGCAGGTTTTGTATGTCGGCCAGTTTGCGCTCCTTGCCTTCCAGCTCCGGGAAGTCCCTCGACTGGGGGCTGTTGAGCAGCTCTTCCAGGGCGGCTTTGGCCTGGGTGAGACGGGTGTCTTCCATGTCGGTTTGAACGGGAGGAGGCGGTGCCTCCGTGATTACTTTTTTCGACTTACAGCCTGAAACAGAAAGGCCTGCAGCCAGCAGAATGCCTGCCAGCAGCAGATAAAAATTCCGGCTTGTGTGTACCAACCAAATGCTTGTCCGGGGGGGGTGTTGTTGTTGTTCCCTCATGTTGTTGTATGTTAGGCAATCCAGGGTGTAAATGGGTTCATGAAATTACAAAAATTCCTTGATGCAGCAATATAAGCTTTAAATGGCCTTATGGGCAAACGTGTGCTAGATAAAAAGCAAAAATCGCGGCTTTTTTTCCCACCCTGCTTGCCCATAAGTGCAGATTATACATTAATTTGGGCAACCAAAAGCGGGCAAATCGCGGCGGCGCACGGCCTGCTGTGTGCCGGAATAACTGCTGCAACGCTCCCTTTTGACCATCAAACAATTTCAAATCCCCAATCCCCAAACCCAATAGCCGGAATGAACATTACCAAAGCTGTGATCACCGCTGCCGGAAGAGGACCCCGCCTGTATCCGGTAGGGGATACGGTGCAAAAGGCCATGCTACCCATGGTGGACCTCGACGGTACCACCCGGCCTGCTATCCAAATTATTGCCCAGGAAGCTTTCAGCTGTGGCATAGAAGAGGTGTGCATGGTGTGTGCGCCTGGTGATGAGGCCCGCTACCGCTCTGCCTTTGAAACGCGCCTGAAACACCTGCGCTCGGTTTTTCCTGCCATCAGCTGGGCCGAAGAAGAGGCTGCCCGCATACAGTCCCTGCTCAAACGGCTGCACTTTCGGGTGCAGGCCGAGCCCAAAGGCTACGGCCATGCAGTGAGCTGCGCCCGCGATTTTGTGGGTAATGCCCATTTTCTATTACTGCTGGGCGACTATGTGTACCTTTCCGACCATCCCGAACGCGGCTGTGCCCAGCAGGTGGTGGACCTGGCCAACCAGCAGGGCTGCGCCGTTTCGGCCGTCAACCCCACCATTGAGCACCTCATCACCAATTACGGAACCCTCACCGGCAGGCACCTGCCCAACATGCCGGGAGTGTATCAGGTAGAGAAATTGATTGAAAAACCCTCCCTCAGCCTGGCCGAGCTGGAGCTGCAAACTCCAGGCCTGCGTCTGGGCTACTACCTCTGCTTTTTTGGCATACACGTGCTCACTCCCCTGGTGTTTGAGCTGCTGGAGGAGCAGGCGGCAAGCCTGGAAAAGGGACAAAGCCAGCTGCTTACCCCGGCTCTGCAAATGCTGGCCGACCGCGACAGCTACCTGGCACTGGAAGTAAAGGGCAGTCGCTATGATCTGGGGAAAAAATATGGCTGGATGCGGGCACAACTAGCCCTGGGACTGGCCGGCCAGGACCAGCAGCAGGTGCTCACGGCTATGGTGGAAATGCTGGCCGAAGCCAACCGGCGGAAAGGAGGACTGCACACATGAATGCCTTCATACAAACCATCGTGAGCCAGGAAGAGGCAATCAGAAACCGCTCCTTCGAAAGTTTGTGTGCCGGCCTTCCCCCGGCCCGCCTGCTGGAGCAGCTCGAAGAGCTGGAGCACTTCCGGCGCCAAACCCAAAACCTGTACGAGCGGGTGCGCGCCAGCCTGTTTCTCTACGCGGCCTGCCGCTTTTTTCTGGCCAACTCCCCCCTGTTGCCTGCCGTAAGTAGCGGACAGTTCCAACTGGATGGCGGAGCCGAGCACCGCATCAGCAGGTACTGGGCCATGCTGCGGGCAGGCAGTCAAAGTGCTCCCCTCTTCAATGCACTGGCCCGATCTTATCACCAGCTGAGTTTTGAGGCACTGGCCCACCAGGTGAGGCGCAGCGTGCGCGCCACCAAAGGCAACCAGTGGATGTTCAGGCTGGGCCATCTCGAAGACCACCCCATTCGCATTCATCCCGCCCTGCTTCAGCGAAGGCCGGGCGAGCGCCTCTTTCCCCTGCTGGTAGAAAAAACCGCCGTGCGCATGGACCTCAGCCACAGCGGCTGGTCCGACATCTTCTTTCTCGGCATGGACTTTCCCGAAGGGGCGCGGGTGGTCAATGTATCCATCGACCTGGGGGTGTATGGGCGCGACAAGCACATCAAACCCCCCATAGAGACCTATGTGCGCGTCATTCCCGAACCCCTCCTGCGCCTCACCAGTGTGGACCTCAACACCACCAAGGACCTACACGACCTGGACGACCTCTTCAATTTCGGCAATGATTACCTCAGCCTGGTCAAGGCCGGAGTTATTGCCTCTGGCCTCATTCCCCCTTCATTTGAAGGCACCAGCCAGTCCCTGTCCCACATTCTGGGCCGCATAGTGGGGCCTGGCATGGGCCTGGAAGTGGTTACACAGGTAAATGACATCCCCAAAGGCTCCCGTTTTGCCGTTTCCACCAACCTGCTGGCATCCATGATCAGCCTGCTGATGCGTGCCACCGGCCAAACCCGGCTGTTGCAAGGCGAACTCAACGAAATGGAAAGGCGACTGGTGGCATCCAGGGCGATACTGGGTGAATGGATAGGAGGCTCAGGAGGTGGATGGCAGGACTCCGGCGGCATTTGGCCTGGCATCAAGGTGATTACCGGTGCAGTGGCCCAAGAAGGAGACCCTGAGTACGGCATTAGCCGGGGCTGCCTGCTGCCCCGGCACCGCATGCTGACTGGCCAAGAGATACACCCCGAAATAGACCGCCTCCTGGCAGGCTCCCTCGTACTCATGCACGGAGGCATGGCCCAGAATGTGGGGCCTATACTCGAAATGGTGACCGAAAAATACCTGCTGCGATCATCCAAAGCGTGGCGTGCACGCCTCCACATGTACGAGATATTTGACGACATACTGGAGTCCCTCAGACAAGGTGATATTCAGCGCCTGGCTCACAATACAGAGCAAAATTTTTTCCACCCCATCAAAACCATTATCCCCTGGACCTCCACCCACTTTACCGAGCAGATTGTGGCCAAAGCTAAAGCGGCCTTCGGAAAAGACTACTGGGGTTTTCTCATGCTGGGAGGCATGTCGGGAGGGGGAATGGGCATGTTTGTCAATCCGGCCCGCTATGAACAGTACAAACAGCAGGTGTTGGAAATTTTGCAGCAAACCAAGCAGGAATTGAGTCATGCACTGCCTTTTGCCATGGACCCCGTGGTGTACAATTTTCGCATCAATACCAAAGGCACCCAAGCACAACTGCTCAGGGGCAGCAATGCCCTGATGCCCAACCGCTATTATGCCTTGCAGGTAGCTGAGCTGGTGCGCCGGCCTGCCGCCGAAATTCCCTGGCTGCGACGGGCCGAAATCGACTTGTTTACTTCCCTGGAAGCCCGCCAGAAGGATGCTTTCCCGCTCTTGCGAACCCTGGTGCGCAACCTCTTTGCCGTAACCGATACCACCTCTCAGGAAGAACGATCCGCCCAGCAGGCCGAAGCCGAGCGCATCAGGCGGGAAAACGACTTTGATTACATCCAACATGAAGAGCTGCGCGAAAGCCTTAAAAAGGGACTCATCGGTCTGAGCCGTAACCGCCTGCCCCTGGAAACTGAAATAGAAGAAGTGCCCGAAGGGGAGCCCAAACTACTGCAGCCCCATGACCCGGCTGCCGGCCCGGCAAAGCAGGCCCTGCAGGCAGGAAAAGTGGGCATACTCACCCTGGCCGGTGGCCAGGGAGGCAGTTGGACCCGGGGAGCCGGCGTGGTCAAAGCCCTCAACCCCTTTGTAGAAATAGCTGGTAAACACCGCAGCTTTCTGGAAATACACCTGACCAAAACTGCCCGCACAGCCGAAAAGTGGCAGTACAGCCTGCCTCATATCGTTGCTACCAGCTACCTCACCCACGAACCCATAGCCACAGCCCTTCGACAAACGCAACATTTTGGATACCGTGGAGAAGTGTATCTTTCTCCGGGTAGGTCGCTGGGCCAGCGCTTCATCCCCATGATCCGCGACCTGCAATTCCTGTGGGAAAATGTGCTCAGTGCCGAAGCGCGCGACCATGGCCAGAAAGTGCAGGCAGCTGTGCGGGCAGCCATGATACAGTGGGCCAGGGAAAAGGGAGAAGGAACAGACTATACCGCCAATATTCCCGATCAACGATTTAGTCCCCTGGGGCACTGGTACGAGCTCTCCAACCTGCTGAGAAATGGCGTGCTGGCAAAGGTTTTGGAGCAACACCCCCGCCTGGAAACCCTGCTGCTTCACAGCATAGACACCCTCGGAGTAGAGGTAAATCCCGCTGCACTGAACGCGCATCTGGCTTCGGGCAGCATGCTCACCTATGAAATCATTCCCCGTTGGAACGGAGACGAAGGGGGCGCCCTGGCCAGGGTAAACGGCCACCTCAGGCTGGTGGAAGACCTCGCCTTTCCACGCGAAGGTGATCCGTACAAGCTCAAATACCTGCCCACCCTGGCTACCTGGATACAGCTCGACCCCCTGCTGAAGCTCTTTGGCCTCAGCAGGCAGGACCTGCAGCAGCAGGAAAAAGTAAACCAGGCCATTCGGCGCCTGGCCCAGCGCATGCCCACTTATGTGACCATCAAAGAAGTAAAATACCGCTGGGGACAAGGACAAGAAGACGTGCACCCCGTGGCTCAGGTGGAAAAGTCCTGGAATGACATGTCTCTGCTGCCCGAAGTGAAGGCCCACTACCTGCTGGTATCCCGTTACCGGGGCCAGAGCCTGCGCAGCCCCGACCAACTAGACGCCTGGGCCAATGACGGCAGCCTGGACTATGTAAAGAGTTTGTGTGGATGGAAATAACGCCCTCCCATACACAAAGACCGGCATGCCCCCTACGGGCTGCCGGTCTGAATTTCGTGCTTAAGGTTTGATCGCGGCTGGTGTTTTTGATGAATATACAATGCCCAAAACCTTTATCCCAAACAGGAAAACGATCAAAAACATGCTTACTCTTCCTGAGGGGGAATGCGAAGCACCTGTCCCGGATAAATCAGGTTGGGGTCTTTCAGCATGGGCTTGTTTGCCTCAAAAATCACCGGGTATTTCATGGCATTACCATAAAATTTCTTGGCAATCTTTGAAAGCGAATCGCCCCGTGCTACCGTGTAAAACTGAGCCTCAGGTTTGGGCTCTTCCACCGTCATGCGGTCATCTACCTGGGCAATACCTTCTATATTGCCTACAGCCAGGATCAGCTTCTCCTTTCCTTCCTGCGACTTGGCCACACCACTCAGGATGGCAATCTCATCATCATCACCGGAAAACGAAACGGAAAAATCTGCGATATCCAGCTTAAACTCAGCTACAAAATCTTTGATTTGAGCTTCTTTCTCAGCGCGGGCTTCTTCTTTTTTTTCAGCGGTTGATTTACCACCGAAAATCTTAGCACCAGCATCCTTTACAAAATCAAAAAGTCCCATAGAATATTGTGTTAATTTGGTAAAAATTAAAAATAAGATTGTTTTAATGTTTAAGACTGTTACTTTTAGAAAGGTCACCAATTAGGGCATATTTTTTAAGATTTTCAAGAAAAATTGAATAAAAAAACTAAATAAACATTCAATTTATGCCAACTTGCCCGGCGCACGGGACAGGGAGTTGCTTCATGCCTTGTACAGGCAGGAGTTCAACACAAAACATACTAAGGGGACTTGTTAATATTTGCTTAGGGTGCGGGCGTACACGCCCTGGGGGGTAGCCAGCGACAGCAGGTACATACCAGGTTTGAGGGCTTGCAATTGCAGGAACTGCTCGTTCATTCCCTGGGATACCGGGAGGCGGTTTTGGTACAGCAAGCGCCCGGCCATATCGCTTATTTGGCAGAGGGCGCTACCAGCCTGGGGGGAATAAAATTGCAGTTGTAAACTGTTGTGAAAGGGATTGGGGCCGGTTGTCAGCATAAACTGCCCGGACATTTGCGGGGCCGGGGGCGGCCACGCAAGGGGATAGATACGGCTGATGCTCACATAAGCTTCCCTTCCACCTGCCGAAAGAAACACAAACTTCATTTGAAAATCCGTGCGGCTGAATCCGTTGAGGTCCAGATAAATACTGCCCGTATAGTTGCTGTGCAGGCTGTATGCTTTTTTCCATACCCTGCCATTCCACAATTCTACATAAAACTCCGATTCTTCTCCCAGTTTTGCAGTCAGATCAATTCCCAGCCAAAGTTCACGCTCATGGGGAAGCGCGTAGCTGCCACTGCTCACCACAGCCATGTCATCATAGGCATTGGCAGGTTTGTGTATATACAGCCCCTCCTGAGCAGGTACTCCTGCCTGCCTGTCGGTTCGCCACCGGGTTTCAGTATCGGTAGAAATTTCCCACCAACCCTGAGGCATGTCTGTTCCCGAGGCAGCGGGGTACAATGGCCTGAGGGTTTGCCCTGATACAGGCAAAATCAACAAACAATGCAGAAGAATGGCTAGGACAAAAGTGTTAGGCAGCTGTTTCATGGTTTGGACCTGCTATACCTGGAACCTCAATACAAGAGCGGCAACGGTTGCCTGTTAAATTAAGTGTTTGTCAGATATTTTTAACCTCAGATGAGCACAAATATACAATATAAATACAAATAATGTAATATTTTTTTGTGGAATTTTATTAAAAATTAGTTATTCCATGATTTGATGGACGGAAGGGGCAGGATAATGTGCTGCTTAAGGAGTGTAATAT
>RFHT01000682.1 GCA_003696835.1 Bacteroidota bacterium | reverse complement strand
CTCCGGCACCATCTTTCAACAAGAATACCGAATCAGTTACTGTCAGAGATGGGATGCTATGGTTCCCTAATATGTCTGTTTATCTCAAGACCTTTGATTTTCTTTTTAAAAATCAGGGGCAACTGGATAATTGGGAAAAAACGTTCGAAGGATTCAAGTCAATGAGAACTGCTTTTGAGGAAATAACTGATGAGGAACAGCAAATGATGGCACGCAACGGTTCGATAAAGGGATATGAAAATGTTATTTCGATTATTCGAAATAAAGAGGGTGAATTGGAGGAGACCATTAATATCGAACACCCTATTATAGCTACATTAGTTAATGAAGATGGACTTATTCAAATCGGAGATGTTGTTCATAAATATACTCGTAACAAAATAATTCGATTGAAAAATGCGAGCCAAAAACAGGTAGAGGAATTAAAATTGGTAAATGATCAAAATTTGCCCTCCTTTGGTAAGATTAGCCCAATTATTAGGAATACAACACCCTTAAATTCGAGCCGGGCCGGGAATAACACCAGTTGGACTACATACGATGCTGGCAAAAAAAGGGTAAAAGGACAATTAGAATATTATAATGACGGCAATACCAAAGGTTATAGTGGATGTACCCATCATTCAAAGAAGAAATTTGGCATTTGGTGGGCATCAAAAACGAATAGTCTAAGGCTTCAGGCGACTGGCACAGCTGTTTGGGGAAGTGTGACTGAAAATATTGACTTTGATATTACAGAGACAAATGTAAAAAAGACTGCTACCTATGCGCTTTCGTATTGTTTGGTTACTTGCCAAACAGGACCTGTGCATATTGATGGTACACACTCATGTGGAGACTGTAATCACGGTAGTTCCGTTGTATGCTATACAGATTATTACTAATCAAGATGGAATATATTGATATGACGCAGCCAGAGTTGGCTATATTAAGGCAACTCTGGTTGCGCTTATTTTGTTGTAAGTCAAAAGACATTTAATTTGTATGAAATGACGATATCAAAAAAGAAAGTACCCTACATTTCATTGAAAATAATCCATATAAATATAATGTTATGCCAATTTTTTTGCTGCAGCCTGCTTTATGGGCAGTCTTACACGATTAGTGGATATATCACAGAAGCAGGCAGTGGAGAGTCGCTAATTGGGGCGGCCATTTACGATTCGCTTTCTGGCAGGGGTTGTTATAGCAATGAATATGGCTATTACAGCCTTAGTTTACCTGCGGGTGAGGTTCTGCTCCGGGCTCAGTATGCCGCACACGAGCCTTTTCGAAAAGCGTACCACTTGGTTGCAGATACGAGCCTGGACATAGCTTTGGCTTTACATACCTTGGACATAGTAGAGATTACTGATGATGTCCAGCATGACCTCCGTTCCAATGGAATAGGACGCATTCGCATTTCATTGCCACAACTCAATGCAGTTCCTGCGCTTTTGGGAGAAAAGGATGTACTCAAAGCCCTGGCACTTACCCCTGGAGTAAGTACGGGGATAGAAGGGACTTCTGGTTTGTTGGTGAGGGGAGGTAGTCCAGACCAAAACCTTTTGTTACTGGATGGAGCCACGGTTTATAATGCTGCTCATTTGTTTGGCTTTGTTTCTATTTTTAACAGTGAAGCCCTCAAACATGTGGAACTGTACAAAGGAGATTTTCCTGCCCGTTTTGGGGGGCGTTTGTCATCGGTAGTTGATATTCGAATGAAAGAGGGTAATAACCAAAAACGACAGGGGAAGGCCAGTATAGGCCTGCTCTCTTCAAAATTGCTTTTGGAAGGCCCCATACAGAAGGGCCGGACTTCTTATATGGTTTCGGCTCGTGCTTCCTATCTGGGCATCTTCTTATTACCTACATATATTTCTTATAAAAGGGGAAAAACCACTAACTTTCTCAACTACTGGCTGTATGATGTGAATGCTAAAATGAACCATACTTTTAAGGACAAGAGCCGTTTGTTTATAAGTGCTTATACGGGGCATGATGCCTGGCAGGCCCGTGAAGGAAACCGGCAGTTGGAAAGTCGCTTCAATTTGAACTGGGGTAATACCACTACCAGCCTTCGCTATTATCGTAGTATGGGTACAAAGTGGTTTATGGAAAGCATGCTTACGTTTTCGCGTTATCATTATGGACTGGGTACGCTTGAGCAGGGAGAAATTGCAAACGGGGGTTCTTCACTGAAAATTGACAACCACTCTGAACTGGAGTCACGCATAAAGGATTGGACGGGAAAATGGGCTCTTGACTACCATCCAACCCACGGGCACCATTTCAAAATGGGACTGGAGGCTACTGCCCATCGCTACGACCCGGCCATTGGCACATCAAATGTATCCTCGCGCCCGGTATCACCAAACGAGGCCATATTCAGCCGGGAATATGCTGCATATTTAGAAGACAATATTCGCCTCACCCCTTGGTGGAGTATCTATGCAGGTGGGCGTGCTACGGTCTTTGAGGTAGAAGATACCATTTATTCTTCGCTAGAGCCCCGGTTTTCCATGAGTTGGGGTACGGCGGGAAATTGGGCGATCAAAGCAGCTTATAGCCAGATGCAACAATACCTGCACCTATTGTCTAATCACGGGGTAGGCTTGCCTAATGACATTTGGGTACCTGCCACTGCAAAAGTAGCCCCTCAGCAGGCACGCCAATGGAGCCTGGGATTTAGCAAAAATATTTCTGCATGGCATACCGAGCTGACCATAGATGCCTACTATAAACGCATGGCAAAATTGATTGATTACCGGCCGGGAACAGACTTTCTGAGCGTTTTTGACCAAAGTTGGCAGGATATTGTAGAAAAAAATGGAAAGGGGGAAGTCTATGGGCTGGAAGTGATGCTGCACAAAAAACAAGGTCGCCTAAATGGCTGGCTGGCTTATACGCTTTCGTGGAACCGGCGAAAATTCGCCCGCATCAACGGCGGTCATTGGTACGCAGCAAAATACGACCGTCGGCACGAGTTTTCCTTTACAGCGAGCTATCAGCTTACTGAAAAATGGCGACTCGCTTCCACCTGGGTTTACAGCTCTGGGCAGCCCGTTACCCTGCCTATCGGTATTCAACAGGATTTGAATGGGCAGGAAGTGTTTATTTATGCAGGTCGTAACAACATGCGCATGCCAGCCTATCACCGGCTGGATGTAGGTGCTGAGTACCACTTTACCACCTCTAATGGTCGCAAGGCACAGCTAAGTCTGGGGGTGTACAACCTCTACAACCGTAAAAACCCCTTTTACCTGGATATAGAAAGGGCCTCTAAGGTGATATACGGGCCGCCTGTTCAAGAACTGAATACCCCAGAACGGCAAATGGTCCTAAAATCGCTCTTTCCTTTTTTGCCTTCCATTACTTACTCCTGGACATTTTAATAAACTCATCATGAAAGTCAACAGCATCCTTTGGGTAGTAATCAGCTGTGTACTCAGCAATTGCTCCAAAGTAATTGAATACGAACTACCCTATCCGGGAGATCAACTGGTAGTTTATGGCTTGTTAACCCCCGATGAAGCGGTGCGTATTCGCCTTACGCACACAGTGGCTCCGCTGGGCTCCCACCCTAAGGACCTGAGTGTAGCCGGAGCAGAAGTAAAACTGTACGAAAATGCCCACCCGCTGGAAACACTGGAATATGCCCAAAATGGCATATACCGTTCTCCATCAGGCTTCAGACCACAAACGGGCCAATTGTACTCGCTAACAATTAGGGCAGCGGGTTTTCCCGAGCTCAGCACCGATGCCATCGAGATTCCCTCCCAAATCCCCATCGATAGCTACAACTTGGTTGATTCTGCTTTAATTGCCCTAAATGAAGGGTTATCAGCAGCTCAACTCAATATAAGTTTTACTGATCCTGCAGCAGTCAATTACTATGAACTTGTAGTAGAAACCTGCCTGAATATGACCGACTGTGAAGTAGGGGGGAATCAATGGCTATTGGATATACCGGAAACCGAACAGCAGCGTTGCGGGTTTGCATGGGATAGAAACCTGTATTTCAAAGATATTTGTATAAATGACACTCCCTTTACCTTAAAGCTTGGCCTGGAGACAAGTACCTTTACACGTTCAGGACCAATGAAGTTTAAGCAGGTGCTGATTGAGTTGCGGCACATCAATAGAAGCTATTATGAATACCTGAAAACCCACCTGCAGCCCGAAGATTTTGAGCTGGCATTTACCGAGCCGCAGCTGTTGTATTCAAATGTGAAAGGTGGATATGGCATGCTGGGGGCTTATAGTAAATCCCGGCTGTTGATTGATCTATGAAGTAGCACCCAATATGCAACTCCCCCTCTTCACCTTGTTGGGAATTGCAACAAAAAAGTGGACAAAAACAAAGAGGTCAAGCGACCTTACGACTCATAAGCTGTTGAATGTTTTTATGCTTAGCCAATGCTTCTCTGATGCTGCTCGCACAACCCTTTTATGCCCTGCCTGCGGCTGAAAGCCTGCTGCTGTCAGTGGTGGTGGGGCTCATGGCGCCGGTGTATGTGTTGGGCCTGTCTATTTTGTCGAAAAACAAAATGATGGGCCTCACCTGGGTGAAGCTGTTTAATCTG
>RFHT01000093.1 GCA_003696835.1 Bacteroidota bacterium | reverse complement strand
GTTGACAAAAACAAAGTTTCATGTATGCATGGTCCATGAAGGCACTATTGGGGTATTCCCCCTTTTTTGCAGCAGGTATATGCTGAATAGATACAAGTTGGGTTTCAGATGAGGTAACGGCCAGCGGCTATTGGCGTCTCCTTGTTGCTTCTCTGCCAGGTAGCGCTGCCCTCGCCCTTGCGCTGGGTATTTCCCTGCTGCTCGTGCTTTTTCCCATTGGCCATTGTCCAAATATAGAGAATACATGAATAGGGGGGTAGTTGGCGGGGGCAACAAGCTGTCCCAGCCGTGCGTGCCTCAATGCCCGGACAGACTGGGGCACCATTGCAGCAGGTTCAGTAGTTCATTTTTCACCAGCTCATAGTGAGTCCAGGGCAGGAAGTGGTTGGCTTTGGGCAAATACACATACCTGAGGGGGACATGGTGGAGCATGTTGCGGGCAAATTCTGCATGGGCTTTGTTGACCAGCATGTCGCGCCCGCCCTGTATGATGGTGGTGCAGGCCTGTATGCGGGGCCAGAGGGGCACCATTTGCTGCAGTTCTCCCTTCAGGGGCACGATTTCGCGGTTGGAGATGTCCAGGGCAGGGGGCAGCAGCCAGCGCAGCCATTTGCTTCTGAGGGGTTTTTGTATCCACAGGCGTTTTTCTTTGGCGGGGTCGGCCAGGCCGGCCAGGATGAGCAGGCCGTCTATGCATTCGGGCTGCTCCATGGCCATGCGGTAGGCCACGGGCCCGCCGTAGGAATGACCTACCAGTATGACGGGCACCCCATCGGGGACGGTTCCGAGCAGGGGCAGCAGGCTGCCTGCCTGTATGGCCAGGGAGGACTCCGGCTGTGGGTCTGACTGGCCATAGCCCAGGCGATCCACGGCGATCATGCGAAATTTGCTCAGCAGCAGGGAATCTCCCAGGTAGCGCTGGAAGGCATCCCAGGAACCGGGGGAGCCATGTATGAAGATGACAGTTGGCAGGCTGTCGCCCCCCGTATCCACGTAGTGGATTTTGCGGCCCTGGGTTTCGAGGGTGCCAAAAGTGGGCGAAAGGCCGAGATTCTGGAAGTAGGCCCTGCTTTGCTGGGGTGTTTTTTCGAAGCCCATGAGAGCGGGGCCGAAACGAAACAGCAGGTAGAGCAGCAGCAGGCTGCCCGCTGTGATCCACAGGAGGGTTCGAATCATTTTAGGGGAGAAAGGTTTCATGCCATTTACAAGCTCATGACCAGCATGGGCGCACCCATTGCGGCTTGTGGAGCCGGTTTATAATACTGATACTCCTTCGCATCAAAATTGTTGTTAATTTAGCCTTCAATTTCACCCATGTTCTCCCCTTTATGAAAAACTACCATTTATTGCTCACCCTCTGCCTGCTGCCCGTGGTGCTGCAGGCCCAGCAACCCTCTGCTGCCCAGCTGCAGGCCTGGGTACAAGCCCAGCTACCGGCCGCCCTGCAGGAGCACCGCCAACTGGTGAGCATGCCCAACGATGCGGCCGTTCCGGCCGACATTGGGCGAAATATCGCCTGGCTGAAGCCTGCCTTTGAGCGCAGGGGCTTTGAGGTGCAATTATTGGAAACGGGAGGGGAGATTCCCGTATTTTTTGCTGAGCGCCCCCAGGCAGGTGCCAGCCGCACCCTGCTGCTGTACCTGCATCTGGATGGCCAGCCGGTGGACCCCGCCCAGTGGGACCAGCCCGACCCCTGGCAGCCGGTGCTCAAGCGTCCCACTGCCGGGGGCGGCTGGGAAGCCCTGCCCTACGAACGCATCCAAAGCGGGGCCATCGACCCGGAGTGGCGGGTATTCGGCCGCGCAGCGGCCGACGACAAAGGCCCCATCATCATGCTGCTGCACGCCCTGGACCTCATGCAGCAGCATGGCTTAACTCCTGCCTGCAACCTCAAAGTAATACTGGACGGGGAAGAGGAAAAAGGATCGGCGGGCCTGAAAAGCAGCCTGGAGCGATACCGCCAACGGTATGCGGCCGACTACCTCCTCATCATGGACGGGCCTGCCCATGCCAGCAACCGGCCAACCCTTACCTTTGGTTGCCGGGGAAATGTCACCTGCAGCATCACCGTCTATGGCCCCGCCTCTCCCCAGCACAGCGGCCACTTCGGCAACTATGCTCCCAATCCGGTATTTCGCATGGCTCAGCTGCTGGCCAGCATGAAGGATGAAGCGGGCCGGGTGCTGATTGAGGGCTTTTACGAAGGCGTGCGGCTGGATGATGAAACCCGGGCCCTGCTGCGGGCTGTGCCCGACAATGACTCCCTGCTGATGCAGCGTCTGGGCATTGCCAGCAGGGAGCAGGTAGGCCATACGTACCAGGAAGCCCTGCAATATCCTTCCCTCAATGTACGCCACATTCACACCTCCTGGAACGGGCCCGGCCTCAAAACCATTATCCCGGACTGGACCCGCGTGCACCTGGATGTGCGCCTGGTGCCTGAAACACCCGCCGACCGCCAGCTCGACCTCATTGAGCAGCACCTTAAAAAGCAGGGGTACTACGTCATCGACCGCGAGCCCAGCAGGGAGGAGCGCCTGAAGTATGCCCACATTGCCACCTTCAAGCGCAGCAGTGGCGTCAATGCCTTTCGCACAGATATGGAGGCACCACTGGGCAAGGCCCTCACGGCTGCCATTACCCAATGCACGGGCGAAACGCCCGTGCGCATCCGCATCATGGGCGGCACGGTGCCCATTGCCCCCATGATCGACCGCCTGGGCATACCGGCTGTCATTGTTCCCCTGGTAAACATGGACAACAACCAGCACAACCCCAATGAAAACCTGCGGATTGGCAACCTCATAGAGGGAATGCGCGTATGCGTGGCCATACTTACAGCCAAATTATAGGAAGGCACAGGGCAGCAGGAAAAAGTATGCCCATTTTTGCAGCCTTACGTTGAGAATCAACCTATATTTGCCAAATGGAAATATTTCTCACTACCGACGGCCTGGTTAGTCTTTTCACCCTTACGGTGATGGAGATCATTCTGGGTATTGACAACATCATTTTTATTTCGATTGTGGTAGGCAAGTTGCCCGAACACCAGCAACCCAGGGCCCGCACCCTGGGGCTGTTGCTGGCCCTGGTTTTTCGCATACTGCTGCTGCTGGGCATCAGTTGGCTCATTGGCCTGACCTACCCGGTGATAGAAATTGAGGGCCTGCCGCCGGCATTTTCTCTGAGCTGGCGCGACATCATCCTCATTGCAGGTGGTATTTTTCTCATGACCAAAACCGTACTCGAAATTCACCAAAAGCTGGAGGGAGAGGAGGATGTGCTCAAAAGGCCGGAGGTAAATTCATTTATGGCGGTGGTGGCTCAGATCATCGCCCTGGACATGGTGTTTTCATTTGACTCCATCCTCACGGCCATCGGGCTGGTGGAGCACGTAGAAATTATGATTGCGGCCGTGGTCATCGCGATGGGCATTATGATGGTGGCTGCCAGGGCCATTTCCAACTACATCAACAAACGGCCCACTATGAAGATGCTGGCCCTTTCGTTCCTCATGCTCATCGGGTTTATGCTGGTGGCCGAAGGCTTTGATCAGCACGTGGAAAAGGGGTATATCTATTTTGCTATGGCTTTTGCTTTTGTGGTAGAATTGCTCAATTCCCGCCTGCGCAAAAAGGAAACCGAACCGGTGAAGCTCAGGGAGCGCCTGAAGCAGGAGTGAGGGGCGGGATGCAGGATGCAGGATGCAGGATGCAGGTTTCAGGATGCAGGATGCAGGTCGTAGCGCAGCGGAGATGCCTTTAAGGTAATTCAGGATGCAGGATTCAGGATTCAGGTGGCAATCCCTGATTAATGTTGACTTGCTACCTGCTACCTGCTACCTGCTACCTGTGACCTGTCATCCCTTTGTGGGACTTCCGCTTCGCTCCAGCCTGCATCCTGTGACCTGTCACCTGCATCCTGTCACCCCTCTGGCAGGCCCAGTTGGGCGCGCAGGCCTTCGTGTTCGTTGTTGTGCTGGCGCCAGTAGGCGGTGTTGAGGCGATTGATGAGGGAGGCCTTGGTGGTGAGTACTTTGGCATTGGGCCCAAAGCCGTCGGGGTATTGTTCTTCCCAGCTCAGAATGCGGTGGGGAAATTCGCTTTCGAAGCGGATGCGCAGCCGGCGGTTGTGTGCCGGGTAGTAGAGCTCATAAATACGGGTTTGCGGCTCGTTTTCGGGGCTGCTGAGGGTGGCTTCGGCCTGCTGTACTTCAAAGGGTTTGTGAGCCAGGCGGAGGTAAAAGCTGGCCGGAACCATCTCCACCGTGCCGGTGGGCAGGCTTTGCGGCTGCAGCCGTATGCGGGTCCACACCTCATCTTCCAGCCATACGGCCGGCAGTTTTAGCTCCACATCCCCTTCGCTCTCAAAGTAGGAAAAGCCGTGTATGCGGTATTGTTTGCCCTGCAAATTGTATTGGGTAAAGGTATGGCCACACCATTCCTGGGCACTCATGCTGGTTTTCAGGGCATGGGGATAGGCCTGCACATCCACAGGAGAAAAGACCGACTGCATGAGGGAGTAGGGATAAATGCCGGTGGTGAATTTTTTTACAAAATTCAACTTGAGAATGGGCACCCGGTCGGCACCGGCCTGCTCTGGATGGTCGAGCTTCACCTGTTTCTTTTTGGAAAAATCTTCGGTCACATACACCAGCACGGCGTGGCCGTCGTGAATTTCGCCATAACGGGCCTGCTCCAGGGCATAGCTGCTGATCTCGGCCTTGCCCTGATACCAGTATTCGGCAAACTGGTCGGGGGGCTGCGTCAGGCTCACTGCCTGGGCCGGCAGTTCTGGCTGAGTCTGGGGGGCGCTGTTCTGCTGGCAGGCAGTAAGTAGCAGCGCAGTGGCTATACAAAAAAATAGTTTGTCCATTTGGATGAGGTTTGAGTACATAATTGAATAGCTGAAAACGCTAATTTCGTCATAAGTTGCTGTCATATCCATGACTTTTCGCAATTTTTGTCATCCAAAGGGAAAAATCCTAACTTCCCTGCTGAAAAAATTCTGTTTCATGAAAGAACAATTCATAGCCGACATCAAGCAGGCCTATACGTTTAAAGGAGAGTCCATCATTTTGGGTGGTGCTGTATATGAGGGAGAATGCCAAACCAATACCCTGGTGCGTCTTCCCCTGAAGACCTTTAACCGTCATGGCCTCATTGCCGGAGCCACCGGTACGGGCAAAACCAAAACCCTTCAGATTCTGGCCGAGCAACTGGCCAACCACAGTGTGCCCTGTTTGTTGATGGACATCAAAGGCGACCTCAGCGGCATTGCCATGCCCAGCCCCGGGCATCCCAAAATAGACGAGCGGCATGAGAAAATAGGCATTCCTTTCGAGCCGCAGGGCTCGCATGTAGAGCTGTTGAGTTTGTCGGACGAGCCGGGGGTGCGCCTCAGGGCCACGGTAACGGAATTCGGGCCGGTGCTGTTTTCCAAAATTCTGGGCCTGAACAACACCCAGGCGGGGGTTGTGGCGGTGGTGTTTAAGTACTGCGACGACCACGACCTGCCACTGCTGGACCTGGACGACTTCAAGAAAAGCCTGCAATACATCACCAATGAAGGCAAAAAGGAAGTAGAAGCCGAGTACGGCCGCATTTCCACGGCCTCTGTGGGAGCCATCATCCGCAAAATCATTGCCCTGGAGCAGCAGGGAGCCGATATATTTTTTGGAGAGCCTTCTTTTGATGTGGAGGACCTCTGCCGCATAGGCGAAGACGGCCGGGGCGTGGTGTCCATTCTCCGCCTTACCGACCTGCAGGACAAGCCCCAGCTGTTTGCCACTTTTATGATGAGCCTGCTGGCCGAGATTTATTCTACCTTTCCCGAAGAAGGAGACGACGAACTGCCCAAGCTGGTGATTTTTATAGATGAGGCGCACCTCATTTTTGAAGACGCTTCAGACGAGCTCATGGACCAGATTGAGGTCATCGTCAAGCTGATCCGCTCCAAGGGCGTTGGGCTGTTTTTCTGTACCCAAAACCCCGCCGATGTACCCAATGATGTGCTGGGGCAGCTCGGGATGAAAATCCAGCATGCGCTGCGGGCTTTTACTGCCAAAGACCGCAAGGCCATCAAGCTGACTGTACAAAACTTCCCCGAAAGTGAATACTATGATGTGGAAGAGCTGATTACCTCCCTGGGTATAGGTGAAGCCCTGGTGACGGCCCTGAACGAAAAGGGCATTCCCACGCCCCTGGTGCACTGCCTGCTGCGCGCGCCGCAGTCGCGCATGGATGTACTCACCAAAAGCGAAATAGACCAGCTGGTGCGCAAGTCGGCACTCATTCCCAAGTACAACAAAAAAATTGACAGAGAAAGTGCACGCGAAATCCTTACGGAGAAGATACAGGAAGCCCGCAAGGAGGAGGAGCAGGCCAAACGGCAGAAGGAGCTGGAAAAAATCCGGGGTACCAGCCGGGGCCGCCGCCGTCGTGAGAAAAGTACCTTTGAAGCCATAGCCGACCATACCCTTACGCGCCAGATTGGCCGTACAGTGGCCCGCGAGCTGGCCCGTGGCATACTGGGCATACTGGGGGTGAAAAAGACCCGCAGGAGAAGAAGGTAGGGAAATGGGGGAAAGAGAATATCGATATTGACACAGGGATTAAATCTTTGCCTGCTGCCTATTTGGGAGGAGGTTATCAATCTCTGACTTTAGCTGATCGCTACTCATGAGTCTGCTATTTACCAGCGAAATACACAAATTTTCATTTTTGTATCTGCCAGCACTACGCTGGTACGTATTCACTCTTTATCCAGCCTGCTCATCAAAGGAAACATACTGCACTTCTGCCAGTACACTGCTGCGGATGTAGGGGCTGAGGGAGTCGGGGGTAATGAGCTCCACCTCCTTGTGGAGCAGGTCTTCGAGAAAGCACATAAGGTGCACAAAATTGTGGTAACTTTTCTCTCCCTGGGCAAATTCTACCAGCATACTCAGGTCTCTGGCCGGGCGGGTGTAGGCATGGCCGCCGGGCTTAAACAGGCCCAGGCGAAGGGCTCCAAAGCGCCGGATGGTAGTGGCATGGGCCCGCAGCAGCTTCACCAACTTTTCTCGCTTTCTGAGGTAGGAATTCATAGTGCGGATGAGGTTGCGGATAATAGGGTACTAATTATACAAAGCCGCTAAAGGCAGGTGGCCAGCTCGCTCGCTTTTTGGGCCGTGTAGAGCATGGCGCAGGTTTCCTGCAGTACCTCCTTGTACAGCCCGGGGTCTTGTTCACGGTCGATGAGCATGCCCATGTGTCTGGCGGCTTTGTCGGCCAGGTCGGCCATGTTCATAGAAGAAAGCAGCATGTGCTTTTCATTGAAGCAGCAGCATGCTTTTACCTGCTGCTGATGAAAAAGCTCCACATTGGGCAGGCTCAGCAGGCCCAGCAGTTCATCCGTGCTCAGGCTGTGACGGGCATAAACAAGCTTGATGTCCACTCCCCGTTCGCTGGCTTCGGCAAGCCGGCTGAACAGCAGGGCGTGGTACTTCAATTCTTCCATAACGAGCATTAAGGTTTCGTTGGCACTCATCAAGATTCCCTCAGTGATGTAGGAGATGCCGTTGGTTGCTAAGAATCTGGCCATAATTTCAGGTCATTTGGGTAGAGAACTTCCGTTGTGGTCCGGTTATTTCATTACCTGATAAGAAAAATACTTAATCCTGGAAATAAATCACTTCTACTTTGGGATATGCAAAAGCCATGCCTGATGTGAAAAATGGGGGTAAAACGAGCAATGCATACATTTTTTAATAAAGGAAAAAGGATAATTTGAATGCTTGGCAAAATGAACAGAGGTATTTTTAGTATATAATAGGCTTATATTGACCTTTTCTTCCATTCCTCACACATTTCGCTACAACTGTTCTTACCTTTTAAATAAATAAAAAAATTAGAAAACTCAAAATCAATACGCAACTATTTCTTTGCACAGCGCCTGGCGCAGCCCCAAGAGCCGAAATCACTGCGAGGGGTGCTTGTGCTTTAGCGGGGATTTGTGTAGGATTGTATAAAAAAAGAAGGAAATATGGCCAAGCGCAAGAAAAAAACTAGTGGCAGCCCACAGAAGTTTTCTCCTACACGCTACATACGCGAAAAGGCGAGAAATTTTCCCATAGAAGCCTGTTATATCAACTCCGGCTATGCTGAAAGTGGCCTGGCCCAGATCGTCGTGCTGCGAAAACAGCCCAGCGGAAAACTGTTGGCGGGCGTTTACCTGGTAGATATATTTTGTGTGGGACTGAAAGATACCTTCTGGAGGGTCAATCAAACCGAAGAAGATTTGCAGGAAATATTCCATTCTTTTCTCGGTGGGCAGAATCAATGCGAATATGAAATAGTGCACAACCTCATTTACGGTGCCATCGACTATGCCGAAGAGCTGGGTTTTGAGCCTCACCCCGATTTTCGCATCTCCCGGTACATACTGGAGCCCGACACGGAGGCCGTACCATATATAGAAATGGAGTTTGGAAAAGATGGAAAACCGTTGTTTATCAGCGGCCCTCACGACGATGTGCGGCGCATTACACGCATACTCAACAATAGTGTGGGGGTGGGAAACTGGGAATATATGACCGGTAGAAAGAGAATTTAACAACTTAGGAATAAGAACAAAGACGTAAAAAAAAACTGTTGATGAACATCAAACACTTTCTTTTTGGGGCCCTGCTGCTGTTGCCCTGCTCAGTATGGAGCTGGGGCCCCATCGGCCACCGGGTGGTGGGCCAGATAGCCGAAAACCACCTGAGCAAAAAGGTGCGTAAACAAGTGGCCCGCATACTGGGCCCCGAAGACCTGGCCATGGTGAGCACCTGGATGGATTTTGTGCGCTCCGACCCTGCCTACAACTTCATGTCGCCCTGGCACTACGTGAGCATACCCGACGGCCAGACCTACGAAGACATTACCCCTCCGCAGCAGGGCGATGTAATTGCCACCATAGAGCGCCTGATACAGGAGCTGAAAACCAAGCAATTTACTCATGGCGATGAGGCCTTTGCCCTCAAGTGTCTGGTGCACCTGGTGGGCGACATCCACCAGCCTCTGCACGTGGGCCGGGCCGAAGACCGCGGCGGCAACGACATACGGCTGAGGTGGTTTGGCGAAGAAACCAACCTGCACCGCCTGTGGGATACCCACCTGATCGACCACCAGCAGCTGAGCTATACGGAGTTTACCAAATGGATAGACCACGCTTCCAAAGACCAGGTGAGCCAATGGCAGAGCCAGGGGGTGCGGGTATGGGCGCAGGAGTCCATGGACTACCGCAGCAAGGTATATGAGCTGCCCGAAGACGGCTACATCAGCTACCGCTACAACTTTGAGCATATCGGCTTCGTCAAGCTGCGGCTGCTGCAGGCGGGCATTCGCCTGGCAGGCATTCTCAACGATATTTACGGCTAGGCCTGGCGCTTTGGGCAGCATGCAGCTGTGGCAATCCCTTCGTAGCTCATCGATAAGTTTCCAGCCTAAAGCGGAATGTACCAGCTGAGGGCGAGCCAGTTTTGCAGGCTTTGGGAGGCCAGCAGGGTACCGGAGAGCCTGGCATCCAGGCCTGCTTCTAGTTTGTGGCCTGTTGCGGGCACAAAGCCCAGCACCAGCAGGCCGCGGATTTCAACATCGAAATTGGCTGCACGCAGGGTGGGCAGGTATTCATTGGCGGCCTTGAAGTAAAACTCTTTGATGTCCACTTTTTCACCTGAAAAGGGAAGCTGGGCGCTGATGCGGTAGCGCAGGCGAAAGCGTGGCGGCCTACCTGCGGCAAACTGCTGGTCGGCGCGAAAGCGGTGGCCCACTTTGAGGGGCCCATGTGTGCGTACCAGGGCATACTGCTGCACCAGGCGGTACTGCAGCCTGCCCTGCTGCATGCGCAGCAGCAGGCCGCCCCCGGCTTTGGCCCGAAGGCCCGCCGGCACTGTAGCAATGAGCTCCAGGTCGGAGCGCTGGTATTGCAATCCCTGTTCGCTGGAAGCGCCCTGCCGGAGCAACAATATGCGCGACTCCCATTTGGCGTTGAGTTGGAGCTGTGAGGACAGGGACTTGTTGAGATTGAAGCTGATGATGCTGCCTCCCGGCTCGTTTTTCAGCTGGGCAACCCCATTCATACATACACACAGCACGTACAAAAAAGCGATAGGTATTCTCATCAATAGACCAGGTTAGTGTTTGGAGCATCAATGATTTCCCGCCGGCTGAGCAGTTTTCCCCCTTCGTCAAACAACAGCTCATACGGCACCCGCTTGCCCGCTTGTTGGGTAAATGCTTCCACTTCGTAGTGTATGGTATAAGCACAGGAAACTTCCTCTTCTCGTATGGCGGCGCTGAGGCAGGCGGCCGGCCCGCTCCACTGTTGCTGGAGGCGGGTGATTTTGGCTTTATCGTAAGCCTTTTGGAGGTAGGTTTCGATTTGGTGGCGGGTGGCTGCTGGCAGTTGGCGGGCTTTGATGAGCAGCTCTATGTCCTGCAGCTGGCCCGTGGAGTCAAATTCTACACTGTACTTTTTACGGTGCCAGCGGAGTTTGGCTTCGTAGGTGTAGCCGCTAAGGTTTTCCTCTTTGTACCACTTGACGCGGGTGGACCCAAAGGTAGTGGCGACGAACTGCCTGGCCTCGACAGGTAACTGCTGAGACCCTACGCGGTACTCCCGCTCGTATTTGGGCTGGGCCAGGAGCCAAAGCGGCAGGCAGGCCAGCAGCAACGCAAGCCGGGCGGGCCATGTGATGGGGAGAGAGCTTTTCACCTTGAGGAGAATAACGAATTTGAAATTAACCATTAAAAGATGCGGCTAAAAATAAAGAACTACCTGAGCTGAACCAACCGTGGATACGGCAAAGGGGCGAATCTTTGATTTTTTTTTCAGTTTTAAGCATATATCCCTATCTTTACGCCCGTTTTACAATGAGGCAAGATCTATCATGAGCAAAAAATTCACCACCAAAGAACTCCGGCTTCGTGCGCGGGCCAAAGTGAGGAGAAGAAACCTCAAGGTAAACCCCCAGACAAAGGGGGTAAAGCCGACCCTGGCTGATGAAAATCGCCCGGTTATACAGGCACTGGAGGCCAAACTGAAGGCCATGAAGGCTGCCAAATAGTTCCCCCCCTGCAAGGGTAAGCTTTTGCTGCTGGGGGGCAGCAGGCAGTGCTGTCATAAGTTACAAATTAGCGCGAAGTACCCACTTACGCGCTTTTTTTCATTGGCGTAGGCCTTTTTTACTTCCTGATTTTTGAAACGCTCATCAGCTGCTTATGAAAACCCTGATTCGCATTGCGCTTTTGGCCATGCTGCTGGCCGCCGGCTGGTGGCTGGCCCGCCTTATCTGGTTCAGGCCGTTGAATATCGACCATTTTTTCGACCGGGTATTTCTGGAGCTGCTGCTGCAAAGCCCCGAAGCCCTTACCCAGATGGGCATTCCCTATCTTTCGGACTGGTACGAGGACGAGCTGGCCGATGAGTCGCCGGAGCACTATGCCGAGCTGCGCCGGGACATGCAAAAAAACCTGGAGTTGCTGGAGGGCTACGAGCTGGAAAAGCTCAGCCCGGAGCAGCAGTTGAGTGCCAAGGTGTTCAGGTGGTTTATCGAAAACCCCATTTATGCTCCGGAGCTGCATCCGGACTTTTACCTGTACAACTACCCGGTGAAGCAGCTAGATGGCATTCAGAGCTTGTTTCCCGATCTGTTGATCAATTTTCATGCTGTGGAAACGGCTGGTGATGCGCGGGCCTATATCAAACGGCTGAGCAAGGCCAGGAAGAAATTTGAGGGGGTGCTGGAGGGCCTTCGCCAGCGCGAGGCAGCCGGGATTATTCCGCCCCGTTTTGTGATAGAAGCCGTGCTGGTAGAAATACGCGATTTTTTGGCACTACCTCCGGAGCAGCACCCACTTTACACCACCTTTGTGGATAAGATGAAGGCGGCCCAATTTTCTGAAGCCGACAGGCAGCACTTTGCCTCTGCGGCCAGGCGGGAGCTGGAGGTGTCGGTATATCCGGCCTATGAGTTGCTGCTGGCCTATATGGAGCAACTGGAGGCAAAATCAGGTACAGAAGCCGGAGTGTGGCGCTTTCCCGACGGGGATGCTTTTTACCGCTATGCCCTGCGGGCCCACACCACTACGGACCTGCAGCCGGAGGAGGTGTTTGAGCTGGGGCTGAAAGAAGTAGCGCGTATAGAGGGGGAGATGCGCCAGTTGCTGGACAGCCTGGGGCTGGACGATGCCAGCCGTCCGGTGGGCAAGCTCATAGAGCAGCTCAAGGACGACCCCCGTTGGCAGTTTTCCGACGATGAGGCAGGCAGGCAGGCCTGCCTGAACTACCTGCGACAGCTGGTACAGGATATGGAAAGCCGGTTGCCGGAGTGGTTTGAGCTGAAGGGCTACCACTCGCCTGAGGTGAGGGCCGTGCCTCCCAACCGGGAGCAAAGCGAGACCTTTGCCCGCTACCACCCCCCTGCTGTAGATGGCTCGCGTCCCGGCACCTTTTACATCAACCTGCGCAACATGAAGGAGGTGGTAAAATTTGCCCTGCCCACCCTTACCTATCACGAGGCCATACCCGGCCACCACTTGCATGCCACGGTGCGGCAGCAGCTCAAGGGGCTTCCCTACTTTCGCAAGTATGTGCCTTTTACCGCCTTTGGGGAAGGCTGGGCCCTGTATGCCGAGCAACTGGCCTGGGAGCAGGGCATGTACCAGGACGACCCCTATGGCGAGCTGGGGTTCTGGCAGGGGCAGATGTTCCGGGCGGTGCGCCTGGTGGTGGATGTGGGCATTCACTACAAAAAATGGACGAGGGAGCAGGCCATCACGTATATGCTGGAAAAAACGGGCATGCCTTATCCGGATGTGGTGACGGAGGTGGAGCGCTACATGGTGTGGCCGGGCCAGGCCTGTGCCTACAAGATCGGGCAGATGAAGATACTCGAGCTGCGCCAAAAGGTGCAGGATGCCCTGGGGTCGCAGTTTGAGCTGCGCGAATTTCACCACATGCTGCTGGGCCACGGCAGCCTGCCCCTGGCGCTGCTCGAAGCGCAGGCCGATGCCTTTATTCAGAAAAAATTGAATTTTTAGCACCCCAATTTTTGCATATCCGTAGAATTTTGCCATAAAAACGGTGCCTGGTTTGAAGAATTGGGATTTATTTCCTATCTTCTGGGAAGTTCATTTATATAAATCAACCTAACCAGAAGGCATCATGATTCGCAACCTCTTTCTACTCCTGCTTGTTGCCTCTCTGCTTGCTACGGGCTGCAAAAGTGTGGACCTGATAGCAGATCGCCGCCAAATTATTGAAGTATGCAATAATCAGGTGGAAGCCTGGCGTACTCAAAGCTACAAAGGCGAAAGTGAGGTATGGGCGCACACCCCTTATGCGCTCAAAATGCTTACGACTGGTTCTCGTACCATTGGTTGGGATTCCATTGGTCATGCGTACAAGACGGCTTTTGCCAAT
>RFHT01000092.1 GCA_003696835.1 Bacteroidota bacterium | reverse complement strand
TTTGAGTTGATATGTGTGTGGGATTGTGGGCCGGATAATTCGTGGGAGGTGATCTGCGAGCTGCAGCGCCAGCATCCCGGACAGGTTTTGGGCATACACCTGAGCCGCAATTTTGGCCAGCACAATGCATTGATCTGTGGTTTTCAGTATGCCCGGGGCGAGTTTGTGATCACCATGGACGAGGATTTGCAACACCGGCCTGCCGACATCGCAAAGCTGATTGCGGTACAGCAGCAGGCCGATTACGATCTGGTGTATGGCAGCTATCGTGCGCAAGCGCACGGCTGGTTACGCAGCACTACTTCCAGTCTGCTCCGTCGGATGCTGCGCTGGGGCATACCGGAGTTGCCCCCGCATTATTCTCCCTTTCGGCTCATCAAAACGGAAATTGCCCGCCAAACCACCCAGATGAACAATGCCTATACCTTCCTGGACGGCTACCTGAGCTGGCTTACCAGCCATGTGGGTAATGCCCCGGTGAGCCACTTGCCGCGGGCGGGTGGTAAAAGTGCCTATACCTTCCGAAAACTCATTGAGCATTCAGTCAACATTTTCATCACCTTCTCCCGCTTGCCTATACGGCTGTTCAGTTGGGCTGCATTTGGCGTCTTTTTACTGTCCACCCTCTACTCCCTCTACGTGCTGCTGCGCAAGCTGGTGTACAACGATTTCATCTCTGGATTTGCCACCATTGCCATTTTCCTGGGTATGGGCTTTGGCCTGGTATTGCTGGGCCTGGGCATTTTGGGCGAGTACCTCTACCGCATCAACCTCAAAACCACCCGCAGGCCCAGCTTTTTTGTGCGTGAAATACGCAGCGGAAAACAAAGGCCCCCAATACCGCCACCAGAAGAACCTTCCAAAGGGCTTTAACGCCTTCATGCTTTTACCAGCCTCACTCCAGCATGATGCGCTGTACCACCAACTGCTCATCTATTTGGGTGCGCAGTAGGTAATGCCCGGCTGCCAGGCGGGAGAGGTCGAGCTCTGCCTGAAAATATTCGGCATTTTTTTGCAGTTGAAAACTGGCCACCTTTCTGCCCAGCAGGTCCAATACCTCTACTTCCAGGGGAAAGGCCGTCTGGCCTTTTATCTCTATCTGCAGCACGCCCTGGCTGGGGTTGGGATACACCCACAGCCGACGGTTTTGCAGGCCTTCCCTGCAGTCGGCATAGGTAGAAGTAAAGGCTTTACCAGCCTGCTCTACCGTTTGGGTAACCGTATAGGATTTGAGAAAGGCAGCGGGGTAGGGGAGCTGCCAGTTGCCATCGGAACCGGCCTGGGCAGCGCCCACATACACGCCCTGGCAGGCCGTAAACTGGCAGGCCGAGAGGTCGCGCTCAAAGACATCCACCGTCGCTCCGGGGGTAGCCGTCCCGCTGATTTCCCGGCGGTTGATGGTGGTTACTTCGGGGGGAGCGGGAAAATACTGCAGGGCGGTTTCTGAGGTGAAATCCAGGGGCGGCTGCGCATTGCAGCTGATGGAGTTTCGCCTGAGCATTACGCCGTTGGCCCGGTCGGTAAATAGGATGGGCAGGGCGTTGCGTTCTATGCGGTTATCCATTACCCTGCCGTAGGCACGGCCAATGCGCAGCACGCTGAGGTTGTTGATAAAGGTGTTTTCGGCTATGACAAACTCATCGGCAAAGTCTTCTACGGCTATAACGGATACATTCTGTACAGACTGAATTTCATTTCGCAGCAGGTTTTCTATGGTTAGCCCATAGATTTCAACGCCCTTTGCCTGGATTTTGAGCAAGTCAACGCGGGCGCCGCTCAGGGCAATGCGCGAGGCACTGAGGCGCACCTTGGCTCCGTTGGCAGAGCGGCCATCGATCACAGTTCCGTCATCGTTCAGGGCAGGAAGGCTGGTCCGAAGCAGGAGGGTGTTTTCGGTGTTGGGGGGAAAATCAAAGCGGATGGTGTCCGGCCCGGGATTGAGATTGGCGCAGCGGATGGCATAGCGCAGCGAACCCGGGCCAGTATCTTCGGTGGTGTTGACGTCAAACACGCAGTTGTCGATGCTGAACACCTCACAATCTGTACTGGGCTCAAACAATTCCTGCCGGGTATTTTCCAGGTAAAACCGCATGCGCTCGTACTGCTGGTTGGTAAACAGGTTGCGGCAGGAGGCAGGGGCATACGACATGATGTTGCGGGTATTGGGCGCAAAGGGGTCTCCATTGCGGTCGGTTTCATTGCCAATGTACTGACAACTGCTGTTTACCTTGCCCGCCAGGTTGGGGTCGGCGGGGGTGTCGCAGAGATTGTCGCCTGCTACCTGGCAGTTGCTGCCATTTACCAGCTCATCGGTGGTGCCGTTATTGGTTTTGCCATGTGTATGCCACAGAAAAAAGTAGTGCCCGATTTCGTGAGCCAGGGTGGTGCCATTAGTGGCACAGCCTGCAGCTACCAGCACGATGTTTTTGCCCGAGCTGGGAAAATAAGCATAGCCACACACCCCATCCTGCCCCTGCTCCACGCTGCGGGGAAAAAACACATTGATGACATTTTCGCGCCGGTGGGGCAGCAACTGGCCTTCATCCCTGGAGTTAAAATCGTAGAGGTTGGTGTTTTTGATGATGTTGGGCTCGCACATATCAAAGCGCACATTCATGGGGGCAAAGAAGCCGTTGATCTGGCGCAGCTCGCGGTCCAGTGCCTCCTGCGACATGCTGGGGGCGCCATCTCCGCCAGTAAAAACATGCGGCTGTATGCGCAACACGTCGGGTGCACGCCCGGCCTGGGCGGGCAGGTGGTAGTGATGCAGGGCTTCGAGGGTGGCCGCCTCCAACCGCAGGGCTGCCTCATCGGTGATGGTTCCGCATTCCTGAGCCGCAAGGCGAAAGGGGAAGGTACATATCAGCATGGCCCAAAGGGCTACAGCTTGAAAACGAAAGTTACAGGATGGTTTCATCAGCTAAAATTTTGTACAATAAAGCAAGTTTTCCGGTTTTTCCCCACAGCAAAAACCAAAAGGCTGCCAAAACCAGGACTCTGGAACAAGCAGGCAGCTGTGGTGGCCATGCAACATAGCTCCTGCCGGATGAAGGAATGCCGAAAAAGGGGGTATGATGCTAACGAATCACTCCTTACTGAAATTATGGAGAAAATAACTATCTTGGAGCTTCAAACAATTCGAACCCTATTCTCACCTGATTAATCCCAACATCATGAAACCTCTCCCTTTTTTGTTTTCAGTTTTTTTGAGCCTCTGGGCCTTCAGTGCTTCTTTGGCCCAGCATGCACAATTTATTCCTGCCCATCCGGTAGCAGGTGAGCAACTCACCTTCACCTATTCGCCCGAGGACGGCCCCCTGAAGGGCAAGCAGCCCGAGTTTGTGGTGTATTTGTTTAAAGAAGATTTGCCGGAAGCTGTTACACCTGAAGTAACAGCCCTGGAGGATCATGCCTGGGAAGTGCAATTTGAAACCACGCCCGAAACCCGGGCCGTATTTGTGGCCGTGAGCGATGAAGACTTTGCGGTATATGACGACCACCAGGGCAAGGGCTATGGTAGCATGATTTACCAGGCCGACCGCGAAACGCCCGCAGTAGGTGCTTATGCCAGTATGGCCATGGCCTACGGGCCCTTCCGACAGTTTTCCCGGGCCGAAAAAGATGCTGAAAAAAGCCTGAAATATTTTCGCAAAGAGTTTGAAGCCTATCCGGCCTCCGAAGCCGACTACCTGGAATATTATGCTGCAACGGCCCGCGAGGCAGAAGACCAGGACGCCCTGAGCGCCCTGAGGCAAAAGCTGGAAGAGGAGCAGGCCCGCCTGCAGAAAAACCGCAAAGCTGAAGAAGCTGAGTGGCAATCCCTCATCGGGCTGGCCCGGGCCCTGCGCGACAAGGACAAGCTCAGCGAGCTGGAAACCCTCTGCCTGAAGCGCTTCCCCAGGGGAGAACTGGCTGCTTCCAAGATGGCCAGCGAGTTTTATGAGGCCAAAGAGCTGGAGCAAAAACTCCGGCTGTTTGACACATACCAGAAGAAATTTGGCAAGCTGGAAAAAGCAAAAAACAACCTTTCCTACATGCACTACCAGCTGGCTTCGGCTTATGCGGCAAAAGAAGATTGGGAGGCATTCGAAACCCATTTTGCACAAGTAGAAAGCCCCATGACCCGTGCCAATTTGCTCAACAGCATCGCCTGGAAACTCAGTGGAGAAAGCATAGAGGCAGAAGGGAAATCCCTCGAAAAGGGCAAAGCACTTTCTGCCCGTTCGCTGGAAATCATACAAGAGCAAATGGATGAGCCCGCTTCGGCCAAACCCCCCTATTATACGGTTAAACAATGGCAAAACAACCTGAAGAACACCTATGCCATGTTTGCCGATACTTATGCCCTGCTCACCTACAAAACGGGCGACCCGGAAACGGCCCTGAAATACCAGCAAAACTGTGTGGAGCAGTATGAATATGGCGATGGTGAAATGAATGAGCGCTACTGCGTGTACCTCGAAGCCGTAAAAGGGCCCGAGGAGACCCTGGCCAGGTTGGATGAACTCATCGCTCAGGGCAAGGCCACCTCTGCCATGAAAGCCCAGCACCAGCGCCTCTTTCTGGCACATCACGACTTGCAAACGGCCTACGAGGCCTACCTGGCGCTGCTGGAAAAGGAGGCCAACCAGCGCATACTGGATAAAATCAAGGAAAAAATGCTGGACGAAGAAGCCCCGGCCTTCACCCTCACCGACCTGGAGGGCAAGCAAGTATCCCTGGCCGACCTCAAGGGAAAGGTAGTGGTGCTGGACTTCTGGGCCACCTGGTGCGGGCCCTGCATCGCCTCCTTCCCCGCCATGCAAAAAACCGTGGACAATTACCAGCAGGATGAAGAGGTGGTGTTTCTCTTTGTCAATACCTGGGAAAACGACAACCGCCGGGAAAAAGCGGCAAAATTTATGGAGAAAAAAGGCTACAATTTCCACGTAATTATGGACGAGGAAGACAAGGTGGTAGAGCAGTACAAGGTAGAGGGCATTCCCACCAAATTTGTCATCGACAAGGCCGGAAAAATCCGCTTCAGGAGCGTGGGCTTTAACGGTAATGACGAAAAAACCGTGAAGGAACTCTCACACATGATTGAGCTGGCCCGCGATGCTTCCGTATCTGGCATGAGCAGCATGCGATAGGGGAGGGTAGGGCGTTGCCTAATGTGCTTGGCATGCCTGTGTGATACTGCCAACAGCTGTGGTTATCGACTATGGATATAGCAATACATCAGTCAGGCCAAACTTTCGGCCTGACTGATGTATTTCAATTTTACGTAAAAATTCAATTCCATTCTCTACCCTAAACCCAATTGGATTTTTACAGCCTCTTCAATTAATTGCATATCCGAACTACTTATTTTCCCCCCTAAATTAATAAACCGCTTATCGCTGACCGTGGTTAATGGATCACACATTGCTTTACAGGCTTTGCCGTCAAAGGTAACGATGGCCTCTCCTGGATAAACTTTATCTATTCTAACGTGAGTTCGGGATAGCCTGAGGCATTTTTCTAATAAGCATCGTATTTCGGTGTTCACAGAAGTCAGAAGCCTCTTACTAACTTTTCTGAAACAGGAAGCTGCTTTCTTGAGAAGAATAGTTATTTAAATACAGCATATACCTGCTGCAAAAAAG